>CAYUGW010000323.1:0-5334 GCA_964444245.1 uncultured Blastocatellaceae bacterium
GGAACGCCGCCGCGACCGTCCTGCGTGTGTCCGTGAAGATTTATCAAACCGGGCAAAACATATTTTCCGCCCGCATCAATTTCGACTTCGCCTTTTTCCGGTCGCCGCGCATTTCCCTCTTTGACGGCGACCGGATCAATCGGAGCGATCTGCGAAATCAGATCATTTTCAATCACAATATCAAACGGTCCCGCCGCGGGTTTTCCGCTGCCGTCAACGATCATCGCGTTGCGGATTACCATTCGTTTGTATTGCTTTCCGGGAGTTGGTAAGTTTAATGATTGAGCGAAAATCGTTTGGCTTAAAAGCGAAACAAGAAATAAAAATCCGACAATTTTTCGAACTGAAATTTTTGGCATAAATTGGTTTTAATTTTTGAAAATAAGTTTTTTTTCGAGCAGCTGTCGAAAAATTTATCATCAATAAAATTTCAATGCAAAAGAAATTCGCTTGTTTTGCCGTTTTTCGTCAACTATGACAAAATAACTTTTTCTATTTATTACACAAACATTTAAAACAAGAGAGGAAACATATAAAAACATGGCTGGAAGAAATAAAATTACGGTTGTCGGCGCGGGAAATGTCGGCGCGACCGCCGCTCATTGGATTGCATCGAAGGAATTAGCCGATGTCGTTTTAGTTGATATTGTCGAAGGAACTCCGCAGGGAAAGTCCTTGGATTTAGCGCAAGCCGCGCCGATTGACGGTTTTGACGTAAAGCTCGTCGGCGCAAATTCTTACGAAGAAACTGCCGATTCGGACGTTGTCATAATCACGGCAGGTTTGCCCAGAAAACCCGGAATGAGCCGCGATGATCTTTTGAAAACAAATTCGGACATCGTCAGCGGCGTTACCGATCAAATTGCCAAATATTCACCGAACGCTTTTATCATCGTCGTTTCAAATCCTTTGGACGCGATGACACAGGTTGCATTTAAGCGTTCGGGTTTTCCGAAAAACCGAGTAATGGGAATGGCTGGCGTTTTGGATTCGGCGCGGATGCGCTGTTTCGTCGCCGAAGAACTCAATGTTTCGGTTGAAAACGTGACGTGTTTCGTTCTCGGCGGACACGGCGACACGATGGTTCCGCTGCCGCGTTATTCGACCGTTGCCGGAATTCCGATCACCGAACTGATTCCGCAAGATCGTTTAGATTCAATCATCTCGCGCACGGCAAACGGCGGCGCGGAAATTGTCGGGCTTTTGAAAACCGGTTCGGCTTATTACGCGCCGAGTTTAGGCGCGGTCGAAATGGCGGAAGCGATTTTGAAAGACAAAAAGAAAATTCTGCCGTGCGCGGTTTATCTCGAAGGCGAATACGGAATCAATAATTTATTCGTCGGCGTTCCGGTCAAACTCGGCAAAGACGGCGTTGAGCAGATCATCGAAATTTCATTAACCAACGAAGAACGCGCCGCGCTCCACAAATCAGCCGGAGCGGTGCAGGAATTGATTGATGTTTTGGGAATTTAGTTTTTAATGACTGGAGCGCAAGCGTCCCCGCTTGCATTGAGCGCGAGAGCGCGAAAAAGGCGTGTGATTACAAAAAACTTAATTGTAATCACACGCCTTTTCGTCCTATCGGACTCATGCAGGCGAGACGCTTGCGCTCCAGTCATTTTTACAAACTCAACAATTCATAAACCAGCATTTCGATCTGCAAACGCGAGCCGATTTTTCCGCCGCCGCCTTTTGAAGTTTTGATCGCCAGATCGGTTTCGGCGATTTTTTTCATAATATGCGCTAATTCTTCGCGGTCGGCGCGTCGGGCGGAAGCGATAAATTCTTCGTGTTTGAAAGGCGGAAGTCTGATTATCCGCAAAATTTCCCTTCTCTCGACGCCTTGTTTCATCATCTCTTTAGCAAACGAAAGCCGCCGGAAATTGCTGGCAATTAAACCCAAAAGCATCAAAGGCTCTGCGCCGTCGTCGAGGATTTTTTTCAAAATATGCAGCGTTTTCGCCCTGTTTTTTTCCATCAAATAATCGGTCAGATCAAAATTCGAGATTTCGCGTGAGTTCGGCACGACCGATTCGACCAGTTCGTAAGTTATAAAATTTTCCGGCAAAGCCGCCGCCGCGAGTTTTTCGATTTCATTGGTCAGGCGGCGCAGATTATCTCCGACCAGACCGACCAGAAAGCGAACCGCTTTTTCATCAATTTCGGCGTTTAATTCTCTAACCTTTCCCTTCGCCCAAGTAATTAATTCATTATCCTTTAATTCTCCGAATTCGACCGCAACCGACTTTTCGAGCAGTAATTTCGCCACTTTCCGGCGTTTGTCGAATTCATCGGCAACAAAAATCACGACCGAAGTTTCCGCCGGACGCGACAAATATCTTTCGAGAATTTCCTCGTCTTCTTCCTTGATATTTTCCTTTTTTCCGGTCGCCGAAATTATGATATTCGTGATTTTGACAACACGCTTTGAGGCGATCATCGGCATTTGCTCGGCATCCGACAGCGCGTAATTGAGTTTGCTGTCATTCAAACTGTGTTCGATCTCATTAAATTCGCGCAGTTCGGATTTTGCCAAAACAAGATCCGCTATATACTTTGCCGCCGAATCCCGCAAAAAAGTTTCCGCGCCGAACAGCAGATAAACGGGCGAAAATTCGCGCCGTTTTAATTGATTACGCAGTTCGTCTTTTGAAATAATCGCCATATTCGATTTTGGATTTTAGATTTTAGATTTTGGATTCTCTCAATTATCAATTAATTTCACTTCTTCTCTTCATTCACGCCGATTCCGTTGACGATTGCCGAAACGACCGATTCGGCAAACGCCCGTGCCATACGCTCGACCGCCGGATCTTCTTCGTTGAAAAATGAGCGCGGATCTTCGGAAAATTCGAATGAATCGCGGAAAAGAAAGTTTTGATTATCATAGAGAATTTTGCCTTCGTCCAAATCGCGGATCGTTACCGCGGCGATGATCGTTACTTCATAGACGCGGGCGCGACCTTCGCGGTCGAGCAAAACGCCGGAAAAGCTGAAATCACGAATCGTGCCTTCGACCACAGCGTCCGCGCCTTCACGTGAGCCTTGAACCTTTAAGCCGCGACCGCGCCTTATGATTTCTTTGCTCACCGCTTCGGTAAAACGCGACGCAACGCGATAGCGCGCGCCTTTGACTTCAAACTGAAACGCCGGAACAGCGACCGTTTTAATGCGCGACGGCAAGCCGGAATTCGTGACGGGTTTATAACAACCCCTAAATCCCGAAACCATTAAAAATAAAATGATAAACGCCGATAATTTTATAAATTTCATAATTCCCTTTTAATCGCTTCCGTAACCTTCAAAGCCTCGACCGTTTGTTTAACGTCATGAACGCGGACGATATTTGCACCTTTCCAAACCGCTAAAACATTCGCGGCAAGCGTTCCGCTCAATCTTTCATCCGCCGGAATATCGCCTAAAATTTTACCGATAAAAGATTTCCGCGAAGCTCCGACAAGCATCGGAAAATTTGGAAATTCTCTGCAAAGTTTATCCATTTTAGCAATTAATTCTAAATTTTGCTCGAAGGTTTTGCTGAAACCGATGCCGACATCCAAACAAATTTGTTCATCTTTTACGCCGAAACTTTTCGCTTTTTCGATGCTTTCCCGAAAACCTCTCGAAACTTCCCGTAAAATATCGGCGACCGGCTCCTGTTTGTGCATTTCCTCAAACTTACCGCGCAAGTGCATCAAAACCAAACCCGTTTTATATTTTGCCGCAATTTCCGCAATTCGTTCGTCAAACTTTAACCCCGAAATATCATTGATAATTTCCGCGCCTGATTCAAATGCTTTTCTAGCGACTTCCGATTTGCTCGTATCAATCGAAACCGGAATCGAAAAGCGGTTTGCAATCGCTTCAATAATCGGTACGACACGATTTATTTCTTCTTCGACGGAAACTCGTTCACTGTTCGGGCGCGTTGATTCGCCGCCGATGTCGAGAATATCCGCGCCATCTTCGATTAATTTTTCGGCTTGCTCGAGTGCGTTTTCAACTGAATAAAACTTCCCGCCGTCCGAAAAACTATCGGGCGTTACATTCAAAATCGCCATCACCAGCGTTTTGCTTGAATAATCGATTTTCCGTTTTGATGTTTGCCAGAGTTTTCCCATAAAAAAGTAATTGTTCAGTTTTTAAAGATTATAAATTGCTGAAAAAATTGAATTGCCGTCTGCTTTAGCTGACGGAAAAAGAAGTTATCTTTTTCAAAGGCTTTAGCCGAAATATAAAAAAATGAAAAAATTCCTTGTTGCTTTAGCTAAAGCTAATCTGATGATTGATTTTTTTTAATTTTGGCTAAAGCCTTTTTTAATTCTTACAAAATCCGTCAGCTAAAGCAGACGGCAATTCATAAAAGAATTTTTAAGAACTAATCAATTACAAAAAAAAGGTAAAAGCCGAATTAAATCAAACTTTTACCTTTTACCTTTTACCTTTTATCCAGCGTCTTACGCCGTCGCCGGATTGTTTCCGGTAATCGGCGGCAGAATCGTCTTTTTGAACGGATTATGCGAAGTTTCTTCGGCTTTCGCCGTTCCGTCATCGTCATCCGAAGGTGAATCGTCGCCGTCGAGCGGAAGTCCGGCAACCACGCGGCGAATCTGTACGCCGTCGAGCGTTTCTTTTTCAAGCAGTGCTTCGGCAAGCCGAACCATCGCATCGCCGTTTTCGGAAATTACCTTTTTCGCCAATTCATATTGTTCGGCAATAATTTTCTTGACTTCCATATCAATTTTAATCGCCGTATCTTCCGAATAATCACGATGTTGGGAAATTTCGCGCCCGAGAAAAATCTGTTCTTCCTTTTTACCGAAGGTCAGAGGTCCGAGCGGACTCATTCCGTATTCGCAGACCATTGCGCGAGCCAGTTCGGTTGCGCGTTCGATGTCGTTTGATGCGCCGGTCGTGATCTGATCTTCGCCGAGATAGATTTCTTCGGCAATTCGTCCGCCCATCAAAATCGCAATTCTGCTCGTCAGATGCTCTTTCGTGTAGCTGTGGCGGTCTTCTTCCGGCAATTGCATCGTTACGCCGAGAGCCATTCCGCGCGGAATGATCGAAACTTTGTGAACCGGATCAGCCGACGGAACTTTCAGACCGACGAGCGTGTGTCCCGCTTCGTGATACGCTGTCAGACGCTTTTCTTCGTCCGACAAAACCATACTCTTACGTTCCGCGCCCATCATCACCTTGTCTTTTGAAACTTCAAAATCCGACATCGTAACGACTTTTTTGTTATAACGCGCCGCATTGAGTGCCGCTTCATTAACCAGATTAGCTAAATCCGCGCCCGTAAATCCCGGAGTTCCGCGGGCGATAACGTTG
>CAYUGW010000324.1:0-5333 GCA_964444245.1 uncultured Blastocatellaceae bacterium
GTCTATGACCGCGTTTCACCTATAAATTAACGGTGAAACGCGGTCATAGACCGCTTGCTTAACTGGTTTTTTTATTTCTTCTATTAAAAATCAATAAATCCAAATAAAATATTGACTAAAAATCTAAACTTTCTTATATTTATGTAGTCAACTACATAAATGAGGAAAAATTATGCAAAATGATTTTGTCAAAGAACTTGAATTTTTAGGTTTTGTAACACGTCTCAAGCGCGTCAGCGATGCGATGCTGCACGACGGCAGACGGCTTTATAAAGAACTCGGAATGGACATCGAGCCGAATTGGTTTGTGATTCTTAAATTGCTGGAAAGTCGCGGTGATTTGCCTCTGACCGAGATTGCCGAACGGATCGGATTTGCCCATCCTTCGGTGATTTCAATCGTTAATAAAATGACCAAAGCTGGTTATCTAAAATCGGAAAAATCTGAAACCGACAGCCGCAAAAGAATGCTTTCATTAACTCCGAAAGCGCAGGAAAAAATGCCGGAATTTGAAAAAGTTTGGTCGGCTGGCGTTGCCGGCGTTAAAAAAATGCTTTCGGATGTGGATGCGCTCGAGTTTTTGGAAAAACTCGAAGAGAGAGTTTTCCGCAAAGGTTTTAGAAACAGAACGCTCGAAGAATTAAATGTCAAAAAGGAAGTCGAAATCATCACCTTTGATGAAAAATATGCAAAGGATTTTGCCGAATTAAATTATGAATGGATCGAGTATTTTTACGAGATCGAAGCTCACGACCGCGAAGTTTTAGATCATCCGGTGTCGGCAATAATTCAACCCGGCGGACAGATATTTTTTGCCCTGATTGATAAACAGGCAGTCGGAACGGTGGCGTTAATTCCCGAAAGCGATAACACGGTCGAACTCGGAAAAATGGGCGTAAATTCTAAATACAGAGGTTTCAGCATCGGAGAAAAATTGATCAATGCCTGCATCGAATATGCAAAAAGGGAAGGTTTTGAAAAAGTGGTTTTGGAATCGAACAGAAAATTAATTCCGGCGATCAATTTATATAAAAAAGTCGGATTCAAGGAAATTCCCTTAAACCCGAACTCGCTATATAAACGCTCCGATATCAGGATGGAATTGATTTTATAAAAAATAAATCAAAATTGTCCGATTTTTAAGCTTCAATTTTCTGCGGAATTTCCTCGCCTTCCGCGAAAAAATCGAGCGAAGCCGAATTCAGACAATAACGTTGTCCGGTCGGCGGCGGACCGTCCGGGAAAACGTGCCCCTGATGACCGTCGCACCGCGCACAGCGGATTTCGATGCGAACCATTCCGAAGCTCATATCGCGAATTTCCTTCAAATGTTCCTTGTCAAAAGGCTGATAAAACGAAGCCCAGCCCGTTCCCGAATTAAATTTCGAATCCGACGAAAAAAGCGGCAAACCGCACAATTTACAGGCGTAAGTTCCGTTTTCTTTATTGTCCGTCAGATTTCCGCAAAACGGTGCTTCCGTTCCGTGATCTATCAAAACGCGGTAACTTTCCGCGTCTAAATCCTGTGCAAGATGCTGGCGTGTTGCCGCGTCGAGCGGCGTTATGTCGAAGCCCGATTCCGAAAATACTCGATTGGTTTTTGTTTCAGGTGTCATAAAAATTTCTCCTTAAAAATAATAATGGCAAAATCAAACTTAAATAACAAATCAGTTTTGGGACAGAATTTATTTCTTAAATTGTTTGTTTTTAGATGAATAAAAACGGTAAAATCTACTAAAATCCAAATTCTCTCGGGTAAATTATTTATTAGTGCAAAAGGTTGAACAAAAAAAAGACTGGACATTGAATCCGAATGCTTTTCGAAAATTTCTCGAATGGCTCGATGAAGGCGCGGATTCCGGCGGGCAGAAATATCTGGAAATGCGCGATCGTCTGGTGGCGTATTTCGACCGCAAAAATTGCCGGATGCCTGATGAATTGGCGGATGAAACCTTAAACCGCGCGGCGCGGCGGCTCGAGGAAGAAGGAAAAATCGAGAGCGAAACTCCGGCAAAATTCTGTTATATTACGGCGCGTTTTGTTTTTATGGAATATCTCCGAAGCGCAAAAAAGGAAAGCGTTCCGCTCGAAGATGTGTTGCAAACCGAACAAAGTCGGGAATTTTCGGTCGAAGCTAATGATGAAAGGCAGTTAAAGGAGAAAATGCTCGTTTGTCTGGAAAAATGCACGAATGAATTAGAGCCGGAAAATCGCGAAATTATTATTTGTTATTATTTCGGTGAAGAGCGCGTAAAAATTGAAAACCGCAACCGTTTGGCGGAAAAAGTCGGGATTACGAAAAACGCTTTGACCATCCGCGCTTGCCGCATCAGAGAAAAACTGGAAAAATGCGTCGGAAAATGCGCGGAAAAATAATAGAAAAATTATTGACGAAATATTTTCAGAATTTTGTCTTAAGTGTTTAGAGAGAAAAAATCTCGATCCCAAAAATATGAAAACTAAGACTTACAATAAAGAAGAAATAGTTGCGTTCTTGCTCGGCGCTTTAAACGAACAAGATACAGAACGCCTCGATGAACTCAGCTTCACCGACGATGAATTTGCCGACGAATTAAAGGCGGCGGAAAAAGATTTGATTGATCTTTACGTCAATGGCGAACTTGCGGGCGAAAATTTAGAAAAATTTGAATCCTTTTATCTCGCTTCGCCGCTGCGCCGCGAAAAGGTCGAATTTGCCGGGGCTTTTCAGATTTTTGCCAAAGATAAAGCGGAAGATTTTCAAACTGAAAACAGGGAACCGCTCAAGAAAATTTCAGAAACTCAAAAAACCGGATTTTTCTCGAAATTTTTCACATTTCCGCGTCTTTCCCTGCAATGGGGATTTGCGGTTGCGGCAATTTTGTTTTTGATTTTCGGCGGTTTCGTGTTTTGGGAAAATGCGCGTCTGCGCGATGAATTGAGCCAAACGAAAACAACGGGCGATGAAATAGAAAAGCGCGAAGCCGAACTCGCACTGCGCGAAAAACAATTGAATGACGAAATCTCAAATCAGCGCATTCAAAATTCCGAAAACGAAAGCGAACTCACCCGAATCCGCGAAGAACGCGCAAAACTTGCTGAAGAATTGAAAACCAAACAAGAACCCCGAAACGAACAACGCGCCGCCGCTCAAAAACAAACGCCGAAACCGCAAAAACGCCAGCCGAGCGTTTTTTCGTTTGTTCTCGCGCCGACCTTGCGCGGCAATAATCAATTGCCGACACTCAAAATTCCGCCGAAAACCGATTCGGTCGCCGTTCGTCTGGAACTCGAATCAAACGATTACGAACTTTACCGCGTCGCTCTGCGAAATCCGTCAAACGGTCAAACTCTCTGGCAAAGCGGCAAAATCAAATCAAATGCGGCGAAAAATTCTCTGAATATAACTTTTCCGGCAAAACTGCTCAAATCACAGGTCTATTCTCTGGAAATAACAGGTTTATTAACAGACGGCACGACGGAAATTATTAGTGACTATTCCTTCCGATCTGTGCGATAATGATACTGTTCCGAATACAAAAAACATCAGCGAAAGGAAATTTATGTATCGGCAAATATCTCATCTGTCGGATTTAAAGAGTTTTAGATGGAGAAATTTTTTTCTCTTTTTATTACTTTATATTTTTCTGCCGCAATCGGGTTTTACCCAAAATCCGCCGGAAATCACCTTACTTGAAATTGATAAACCGATTGAACGCGAAATCAAAGGCGGAGAAAAACATTTTTTTCAAATATCTTTCACGGAAAATCAATATGCCAAAATAATCGTCAAGCAGCGCGGAGTTGATATTGTCGTGCGCCGGATTGATGCGAACGGGAAAATTTCGGTCGAATACGATTTCGATCCGCGAAATACGGGCGAAGAACCGGTTGAAATGACGGCAGAATCGGCGGGTGAATATCAATTATCGGTTGAGCCGCGTCAAAGAAATGCGGCGCAGGGAAGTTTTGAAATCCGCGTTATCGAAGTTCGCCCGGCGGATGAAAAAGATTTTCAGCTTGATGACGCACGGCTAAAAATCACCGCAGCCCAACAATTTTGGAGAATCGGCGATTTAGATAAAGCCTTGCCGCTTGCCGAAACGGCTCTGGCGATTCGGGAAAAAGAACTGGGAGCGGATAATTTCGATGTCACTCAGGCATTATTTGCTCTCGGCAATATTCTTTCCGATCAAGGCGATTATCAGCAAGCCGAAGCTTTTTACAAACGAACGCTTGAAACAAGAGAAAAGCTTTTAGGGAAAGATCATATTTCCGTCAGCGCGATTCTTAATAATTTTGCGACTCTTTACAAAGACAGAGGCGAATACAATGAAGCCGAACTTTTTTTGGAACGTGCGCTGAAAATCAGGGAAAAAGAACTCGAACCGAATCATATTTTAATCGCCAGCGTTTTAATGAATCTCGGCAATGTCAATAAAGAAAAAGGGAATATTCAAAAAGCCGAAGCGTTTTATAAAAGAGTTTTGGAAATTCGTGAAAAAGCCCACGGCGCGGAAAGCGCGGAAGTCGCCGTCGCGCTCAATAACATCGCCAATCTTTACGAAGATTTTGCCAAAGCCGAACCTTTATATTTACGCGCACTGGCAATTCGTGAAAAAGTTTTCGGCGCGGAACATCAGGAAGTCGGGCAGACGCTCTATAATTTAGCGATTCTTTATGCGAATGCCCGTAAATATGATAAAGCCTTAAATGTCGGCGAGCGGTCTTTAAATATCTTTGAGAAAACACTCGGCGCGGAACATCCCTTTACTTCGTATCCGCTTAATTTTCTTGCCATAATTTATAAAGTCAAAGGAAATTTTGAAAAGGCGGAAGCGTTTTATCTGCGTTCGATTGCAATTAAAGAAAAAACTCAGGGCAATTTTCATTCGTCACTCGGCGGAGCGTTTTCAAATCTGGCAAATTTATACGCCGTCAAGGGCGAGATCGAAAAGGCAATCGCGGCGCAAACCCGCGCTAACGAAATTTTCGAATATAACATCGCGCTTAATTTAACGATCGGTTCGGAAAGCGAAAAAATAAATTTTATCCGAACGATTTCCGATTCCGAAAACCGCACATTTTCATTAAATGCGCTGACCGCGCCGGATTCAGCGGAAGCCGCCGCGCTTGCGGCATCAACCGTTCTGCGGCGAAAGGGGCGTGTTCTCGATGCTTTATCCGATAATTTAGCGGCGTTGCGGCGGCGTTTTAATACTCGAGATCAAGCATTTCTCGATCAACTTAATGAAACCAATAAGAATTTATCAAAATTGATTTTGGAAGGTGCGCAGGGAATTTCCGCCGAAGAACACCGGAAAAAAATCACCGGATTAGAAAAAGAAAAAGAA
>CAYUGW010000325.1:0-5329 GCA_964444245.1 uncultured Blastocatellaceae bacterium
TTCACCGTTATTTTATAGGTGAAACGCGGTCTTGAGAGCGGCTTGATTAACCACATATTTTATTTTTGAGAAGACTTCTAAATTATTTTGCGTTTTTTGTGTCTTTTTGCAGCAATTGTTCTTTTATTTCTCTAACTGATTTGAACTAATTGTTTTTCCGCGCCGAGAGGTTTGGCGTTTTCGCCTTCTTTTCGCAAAATTTCGACTTCTTTGACGAATTCTTCAACGATGTCTGCGCCGTCAACCCGTCGCATCGGAACGCCGTCTTTGAAGATCATTCCGACATTTCTGCCGAATGTAATACCGAGTTGCGAATCGTGCGCTTCGCCCGGACCATTGACCGCGCAGCCCATAATCGAAAGATGAAGCGGTTCTTCGACGTGTGCCAAACGTCTTTCGACTTCCGTGACGATCTCGACAAAATTATCAATATCGAGCCGCCCGCAGGTCGGGCAGGCGACGACCGTTACGCCGCGTTTTCTCAGTTCTAAACTTTTCAAAATTTCCCAGCCGACGCGCACTTCTTCGTGCGGTTCTGCCGCGAGGGAAACGCGAATCGTGTCGCCGATTCCGTCAAACAGCAGAATCCCGAGTCCCATCGCCGATTTGATCGTGCCGCCGAACGGCGTTCCGGCTTCGGTTACGCCGAGGTGCAGCGGATAATTGACCTTTTCCGCCATCAGCCGATATGCGGCGACCGTTCTTTGAACGTCGGACGCTTTTAAGGAAATTATAATATCGGAAAATCCCAGATCTTCTAAAATGCGAACATGGCGCATTCCCGATTCGACCATCGCTTCCGGCGTTGCCGTGCCGTATTTCTTTAAAAGGTCTTTTTCGAGCGAACCGCCGTTGACACCGATGCGAATCGGCACTTTTTGCGTTTCCGCCGCACGCACGACTTCGCGCACGCGTTCAATCGAACCGATATTGCCCGGATTAAGGCGCAGTTTGTCAACACCCGCTTCGAGAGCTTTTAAGGCTAATTTATAATGGAAATGAATATCGGCGACGATCGGAATTTCCGTACGTTTGCGGATTTCCTTGAGCGCGGCTGCCGCCGCATCATTCGGCACGGCGATGCGCACGATTTCGCAACCGGATTCGATCATCTGTTCGATCTGGCGAACTGTTCCGTCAACATCTTCCGTGTCGGTTTTCGTCATTGATTGCACGGCGACGGGCGCACCGCCGCCGATCTGCACGTTTCCGACCATAACCGCTTTTGTTTCTCTTTTCAACATAAATAAAAGGTTACTATAAATTAATGGAGTTAATCGAAGTGCTGCGCCCGATTAACTCCTTAAAATTATGTTAATTTTCTAAAAATCCGCTAACCGATCAGCCTTGAAATATCGAGATACATCACAAGAACCATCAGCAGCAAAATTATACCGAGTCCGGCAATCTGGATTTTTTCTTTAATTCCGGCAGAAAGCTCCGTGCCGAACAGTCCCAAAATTCCGTCAATTCCCAAAAAGGCGATCTGTCCGCCGTCGAGCATCGGAATCGGCAGAAGATTAAAGATTCCGAGGTTTAAGCTGATGACCATCAAGATCGGGAAAAGTCCCCAAAATCCGGCTTCGCGCACCATTTGAGAAATAATTTGAACGATCCCGACAGGTCCGGCGACTCCGGCATCTTTGACCGAGCGTTCGCCTGCAAAAAGCTGTCCGAATACCTTTCCGGTCAGGCGAACAATTTCCGCATTGGCATTATATGCAACAACGGCAGCTTGCCCGACTCCGACCGATTCTCGTTCGCTGTCAAGGGTTTTAAAGCGAATACCGATTCGGTATATACCTTTATCGTCCAATTTCGTCGTAGTCGCTATCTCTTTGCGTTCGCCGTTTCGATTGACAACCAGATTCAGCGGCTGATCTTTGAGTTCGCCGACCATATTGGTCATTTCCATCCGGTTGCGAATCGGTTTTCCGTTGACCGAAATAATCCAATCGCCCGCTTGCAAACCGGATTCGGCGGCAGGCATTCCTTGTTCGATTACGCCGACCGTTACAGCTTCGGCTTCTCCCTCCGGCTCAAAATCAATCATTCCGATGGTGTTACCCTTCTGCACTTCCTTTCTCGGTTTAAGTGTCAGCGGAATTCTTTGTCCTTCCCGTTCGACAACTACCGGAATTTCCTTTTCGGGCGCAATTAATGAATCATTTCTGACTCTTTGCCACGTCGGATTTTCGATACCGTCAAATACGACGATTCTATCGCCGACCTTGATCTGCGCCTGTTCCGCCGCACCGCCCGGTTTGACGTGTCCGACAATCGGCGCAGGTGTCGTCGGAACTCCCATTGCCAGCGCACCGATAAACGGAATCATAAACGCCAGCAGCAGATTCATAAACGGTCCGCCGATCATTACCAGAAATTTCTGCCATTTCGGGCGCAGTTCGTAAAGTTCCGATTCGGGAACGACGAATTGTGAATGTTTTTTCTCATCAGTTTCGCCGATGTTTCGTTCTTCTAAAAAAGCTTCAACATTTTCTTCCGAACTTCCGCCTTCAAGCGAGGCTGTGGCTTCGTCGCCGTAAAGTTTGACATACGCGCCGAGCGGAATCGCGCTGATGCGGTAATCGGTATGACCGACCTTAAAACCCCAGATTCGCGGTCCGAGTCCGAAAAACGAATAGGCTTCAACGCGCATTCCGAACATTTTGGCAACTATGAAATGTCCGAATTCGTGAATGTTGATCGCTACGCCGAGAACGAATATAACCGCAAAAATAACTAATAAAATATCGTACATATTGTTAAATAATTCCTGTTAGTAAAACCTGACCGTTTAGAAACAATTTTCGCACCCCAAGTTGTAAATTAAAAGTTTAAAACCCCTTTGTTTTTCAGTCAACCCGAAAGTTAAGGAAGCAGATCCGCAACCTTGATTTTTGCCTCTCGCGCGGCAAGCGGCGAAACTTCGTCCTGTTCGGTAAAAATTAATTTTTCGCCGTAACTAAAACCGTAATAAGCATTTTTATCTTTAATCGGACGGCGGAAAACTTCCAGACGTTTATCCTTTAAATTAACAATCCAATAATCCTGTATTTTATTTTTAGCATAAAGATTTGATTTTTTTCCGCGATCATAATAAATCGTTGCATCGGAAACCTCAATTAACAATTCGGCAGTTTTCGGATGCGAATCGGAAAAGTCGCGGATTTTACCTTTAATTACCGCTAAATCAGGTTCGGGTTCGGTAATTTTGCTAAAGCTCAACGGCTGCTGACTTCTAATAAAATGATTATTGTCGAAAACTTCGCGCAAAACCTCATAAACTAAAGAAACGGCGGTAGCGTGCGGACTTTTCATCGGCGACATTTCAATAATTTCTCCTTCAATCAATTCAACTCTTTTTCCGTAAAAAAAACCGAGTTCAGCCATTTTGTAATATTCATCCTGCGTCCATTTTATTACTTTTACGCCTTGATTATCCCCATTTTTAATTTCAACGTCTGAAACAAAAGGATTTATTGGCGATTGAATTTCGGTTGTAATTTCTTGCATTTTGTTACCTCACTTTGCCGAAGCGGTTTTTTCAAGTTTCATTATAGCCTTTTTTCGCGCATTTTCATCGGCTTTTAAGACGGTTTCGAGATTTTTTACTTCGCCCGATTCGTGTTCGTTCATCACCGCTTCATTGATTCGCGCAATATCGGAAAGTCTGATTTTGTTATCCAGAAATGCTTGAACGGCGATTTCGTTGGCGGCGTTGAGCGTTGCCGGCATCGTTCCGCCCTGTTTTAAGGCTTTATACGCCAGAGCCAAACACGGAAATTTTTCCAGATCGGGATTTTCAAAAGTCAGTTTTGAAATCTGAGCGAAATCGAGCGGCGGCAGACAATTTTTTTGGCGATGCGGATATGTCAGCGCATATTGAATCGCGTGTTTCATATCGGTTACGCCTAATTGCGCGATGATCGAACCGTCAACGAATTCGACCATCGAATGGATGACCGATTGCGGATGAACGACCACGCCGATCTCGTCCGCATTAAAATCGAAAAGCCAACGCGCTTCGATCACTTCCAGCCCCTTATTCATCAAAGTCGCCGAATCAATCGTGATCTTGTCGCCCATGTCCCACGTCGGATGATTCAAGGCTTCCTCGCGCGTCGCGTTTTCGATTTCCGCTTTTGATTTTTCCCGGAAAGGTCCGCCCGAAGCCGTTAAGATCAGACGCTTTACTTCAACTCTTTGCTCGCCGCGCAAGCATTGATGAAGCGCGTTGTGTTCGGAATCTACGGGCAAAATCTCCGCTTTATTTTCACGCGCCGCCCGCGTCATCAATTCACCCGCCATCACGAGCGTTTCTTTGTTGGCAAGCGCAACGCGTTTTCCGCTTTCTAAAGCCCGCAAGGTCGGAACGAAACCGACCGCGCCGACCGTTGCCGAAACGATTGTGTTTGCTTCTTCGTGAGTGGCGACGGCGATCAGACCTTTTTCGTTAAGCTCAATTCTTGGAGCTTTTGTGTTGGTTTTGCTTAATTTTTCAAGAAGTTCTTCGGCGCATTTTTCATTATCAACCGAAACGAGTTCGGGTTTGAATTTGGCGACTTGCGCGGCGAATTTTTCCATATTGCGCCCCGCGCCGAGCGCGACGACGCGAATATCTCCCAGAAATTCGACTACCTTGAGTGTGTTGCAGCCGATCGATCCGGTCGAACCTAAAATTGAAATTGTGGATTTGCTCATAAAAAAGTGATTGATTTTCAGATTAACATAAATGCTTAAAGATTAAGAAAACTCCTAATGCCGATAAATTCGTGAAAAAAAAGTAATTTTTATTTCCAACTCGATAAGTATGTTTTGCTTCATACTTTACATAGACATTGTTCGTAAAACTTAATTTTTTGGATTTTGTCTGTAAATAATTTATGCAAGGAGTTTTTAATTTATGAAGAACATGAAGAATTTACTAACTATCGCGTTTGTTTTCGGTGCGCTGATTTTCACCGTTCCGTTTGCACAGGCGAGAGATACATCGGCAAATTCGTTTAACGCAGAAACTCTCCAACAACGACGCGGCGACCGGCAACGGCGCGGCGATCGAGACCGCCGCTATGACAGGCGCAACGACCGGCGCAATGACCGGCGATATAACAATCGCAACAATCGGCGTGTCCGAACTTATTATCAAACACGAAACGTCCGGCGCGGCAGATATATTTACCGCGAAACTTATCGTATTACGGTTCTGCCGAACGGCAGAAGAAGCAGCCGCTTAGTCAATCGAGTCAGACTTAATCGCCGTTACTAAAAAAACAAAATGCGAGATTCTACTCTCTTCTCTCGCGCTCTCTCCCCTTTTCCACTCTCC
>CAYUGW010000326.1:0-5321 GCA_964444245.1 uncultured Blastocatellaceae bacterium
TGGCAATGACTCCAAACCTCTTTAGAAACATTCTCATCCTGCTGATAGGAAATTGCGGTGGTGGAATTAAACGGTTTCTCCAAAGCGCCTTCGTCAATTAAATCCGTAGGCTTTTTATCACGCGGTTTTACCCACGGAGTTCCGCCCATTCCGCCGTGCGTACACATAAATTTAATGATCGTCGGATAAACCGTCGGCGGATGATAACGCATTCCGTCATTGCCGAAACTATGTCTCGATTTGGCTTTCGGATCGCGGATGACGTGTTTGACAATTTCGACATTTTGCGGAATAACGCTTGCATCGCCGAATAAATAGCGGTCAACGCAATCAAAGAGCATCATCGCTTTGACCGGAATTTTATCGCCTTGAAGTTTTTTGGCGATCATAATTACGCCTGCCGCGCCGCGGCTGTATCCGGTCAATAAAACATCGCTCGAATCGCCCTCATTCCTTTTTTGCTTGATAAAATTATAACCGCCGTTGACTGCGGCTCGCAAACCGCCGCCGAGTCCGACCGGACCGCGCAAATATCCGCGTGATCCGTTTCCCGTGCTGCAAATTCTTTTGACAAAACTATCGGCAAAAGCCTTATCGTATTCTCTGTCGCGCCCCGCGCCCGGAATAATCGCCGAACCCGTGCCGTCAATCCCTATCACTATTGGCATTCTTTTTTCTCCTTTTTATTTTAAATGTAGAAAGTTTGGTTACTCTTTAGCGACGGGAATAAATTGTTATTTTGCACCGATTAAACTTAAATCTGATTTTTTAGTGGTTAATCTTTCAAAATCCCGCGTGAAATAACGATGCGTTGAATTTCGCTCGTGCCTTCGTAAATTGTCGTAATGCGCGCATCGCGGTAGTATTTTTCGACGTTGTAATGACGCGAATAACCGTTTCCGCCGTGAATTTGAATGGCATCGGCGCAGACTTTGTTGGCGATTTCGGAAGAAAAGAGTTTTGCCATTGCCGAATAAACGCTCGTTTTTTTATGATTTGCGTCCTTCATCGCGGCGGCGCGGAGCGTTAAAAGCCGTGCGGCTTCGATTTCGGTTGCCATATCCGCAAGTTTGAATTGAATCGCCTGAAATTCCGCAATCGGTTTTCCGAATGCCACACGGTCTTTGGCGTATTCTGTCGCTTCTTCAAACGCGGCGCGGGCGATTCCGACCGATAATGCGCCGATTCCGATTCTGCCGTTATCCAGAGAATTAAAAGCGACGCGCATTCCGTTGCCGATTCCGCCCAAAACATTTTCCTTCGGAACTCTGACATCGACAAAACTCATTTCCGTCGTTTTCGAAGCGCGTTGACCGAGTTTATGTTCGACCGAAGACACGCTCAAACCTTCCGTTTCCTTTTCGACAATAAAAGCCGTAACTTCTTTTTTCCCGTTATTTTCGCCCGTAACCGCCATTATGATATACGTTTCCGCTTCGCCGCCGTTCGTTACCCAGGATTTCGTGCCGTTTAAAACATAAAAATCGTCGTCTTCCGACGCGCGTGTTTTCAAGTTTGTCGCGTCCGATCCGGCTTGCGGTTCGGAAAGGCAAAATGCACCAAGCTGCTCGCCTTTTGCCAGCGGAACGAGATATTTTTGTTTTTGTTCCTCGCTTCCGAAACTCAAGATCGGATAGCAGCAAACCGAATTCGTTACGCCGACGATTACGGCGACCGAAGCATCGGCGCGGGCGATTTCTTCGAGCGCGAGCGCGTAGGAAACCGAATCGAAACCCGCGCCGCCGTATTCTTCCGGAATAATCATTCCGAGAAGTCCGAGTTCGGCAAGTCCTTCAAGTTGCGGGCGCGGAAATTTCTCTTCTTCGTCGTATTCTCGCGCCAGCGGCGCAATCTCGTTTTCGGCAAATTCGCGTACGGAATTTCGCACCATTTCCTGTTCTTCGGTCAAATCTAAATTCATAAAGCGTTACGTTTAATAAAGTTTTCGGATATTCAAACTATATGCAAAATCGTTTAAAAAAACAAATTTCAAATTTTTCTCAAAATGTCTTAAAACATTACAGTTTCGATTTGGCATCCGATTTGCGAATAAAATTACTAACTGCAAATTTTGCATTGATTTAATTCATTTAATTTTTGAAAAGGAGAAATTATGGAAGGACCACTTAGAAGTATTATCGCGGGAGTTGCCGCTTGGAAATTGGGAGGCGGTTGTCTTTCGACAATTGTCATTTTTTTGATCGTGTTTTATTTACTCGGTTTTGTTAATTGTTAAAAAAAAGGCTGTTATAAAATTTATAACAGCCTTTTTCCATTTAAACCTCATTTCTCCATTTTAAAACTTCTTCGCGCAAAATCGGATTTTGCTGAAAACTGCCTGTTTGACCTTGAGCGGCAGTAGCGCGTTGAATATGCCAGTAACTCAAACCGAGTTTGCCGACGGCTCTTAAATATTTGCGTCTCGGCGCGTATTTTCCTTCCAACGCTCCACCCCAAACCCACGTAAAACTGCGGAATGCAGATGTTGCAATATCCAGATGCTCCTGCGGTATCAATCCACGCGCCACGTCAATTGCCAGCATTTCTCTTAAAATCGTGTTTTGACGGTGCATTATGTAGAAGGTAAAACCGATAAAAATCAGGAAAAACGGAAATTGGAAAACAATATAAAGCATCAGAAAACCGCCTAATCCCAAAAATGTGGCAACGCCGTTCCAGAGAGCATGTAGAAAAACCGCACAACCGTAACCTAAAATCGGCAACATAATCCGCACGACCAAATTATGCGATTCTCTCGAAATTCCGCAACCGATTCCAATCATTGCTGTAAAAGTAACGTGCGCGAATGGAGATAAAATTCCGCGAATAAAGAAAAGAATCGCTACTCCCGGAATTCCCGCGCCAAGCAAAGCCCGACCGTAATATAAAACATTTTCAACGGTTGCAAATCCGAGCGCAATAACTCCGGCAAAAATCAATCCGTCCAAAATTCCGTCAAAATACCGACGAAAAAATATCAAAAGAATAATCAGACCCAATCCTTTTGAACCTTCTTCAAAAACCGGCGCGGAAACGACTGCACCGAAGGCATCTCCCAAAAGACTTCCCAGCACCGTGTTGATTATAAACGAAACAAAAACCGAAACAATTGCGCCCCAGGCAAATGCCGAAGCTAAAATCCAGAGTGGTTCCGGATCGAAACGATCCAGCCAGACCAGCGGCAGCAGATAAAACATTGCAGGAACAAAGGCAACAACGGCGGCAATTGTCGAAATAATCAATGCCGGAACAATGCCGATTTCAAATGCCCCGAGACTTGCCACAAGCAGACAGATGACAATTAAGCCGAGAAAAACAAAACCGAAAATTGCAACACCCGCACCGATATATTGTCCGGTCTTTCCTTTTTTAGGCTCAATCGTATTGATATTTCCCAAACCGATGCCGGAAATAGAATTACGGACTTCGACGGACGGATTCAAGTCTGCCGGAAATTGCGGAAGTTGGAAAGTCGGAGCAAAACCGGGATGATCTGCCGCCGGACTTTGTTCGCTAAAATCAATTGTTGTTCCTATAATCTGTTCATTAGGCACAAACGGCTGTGTTTTTTCTGTTTCAGTTTCGATTCGAACTGCAGACTTTACGCCGTTTGTGCCGAATTGAATCGTATCGCCGTTATTTAATTTTACATTTTGAATCTTTTGCCCGTTGACCAGAGTTCCGTTTGTGCTTTGATTGTCGGTTATATAAAAACCGTCCGCCAAAGCCTCGATAAAGGCGTGTTGTTTTGAAGCAATTTTTTCTATAAGCGGATCAAATCTAATACTACTGTTCTCACTCCGCCCGATGGTTATAAAGCCATTGCTTAAGTCAAATTCCTGCCCGGCAAGCGAGCCGCTTTCAATCGTCAGTATCAGTTTCATAACAGCAATAATAAAAATAAAAAATTCAAAGTCAAGTTTTTTTTCTGACTTTGAATTTTTTATTTAAAAATTGTATTAAAAGTGTTTAAGGATTAACCGAAGCCGGCGACGGAAGATCGCCGGTTTGACCGAAAACTCTTGAACTAAACGCGCCATCCGAACTATTCAGACGATACCAGACATTATCGCTCGGTCGAAAAACGGATATATCCGCTTTTCCGTCGCCGTCGAAATCCGCCGGAATCGGCAGATCATCAGCAAGTCCGAAACGACTGACAGTAATAGAATTTGTCGCGGAATTCAAGATATACCAATTTCCTTCTGACGGACGATAAACCGCAAAATCGAATTTTCCGTCGCCGTCAAAATCGGCGGACAGCGGTTTATCGGTGCTAATTCCGAATGAAATAATCAAGGGCAAACTCGATGAACTTTGCAAAACATACCATGTTCCGCTCGAAGGTCTGTAAATAGCTAAATCCGCCTTTCCGTCGCCTTCATAATCCCCTGTAAAAGCCTTGTCGCCGCTTTGTCCCCACTTAACAATTTTAATGCCGAGCGAGCTTTGCCAGATATACCAAACGCCGGTAGAAGGTCGCCAGATAGCGATGTCCGTTTTACCGTCGGCATCATAATCCGCCGCAACCGGAATATCTCCGTTTACACCGAATTGATATGCCGAAAACCCGTCGGTACTGCCCAAAATATACCAGACCCCGTTTGAGGGACGCCAAACTGCAATGTCCGATTTACCGTCGCCGTCAAAGTCGCCTGCCACGAGTTTATCTTCGCTCAAACCGAAATTAGTCGAAATATTTACATTGTTCGAACTTGTTTCAATTTGCCACGTTCCGGTATTCGGCGAATAAACGGAGAAATCGGTTTTGCCGTCGCCGTCGAAATCCGAAACTTGATTTTTCGGCAAAGCATCAACCCGGCTGGCATCCAAAACCAACAAACCGTTGGTCATATCTCCGGCTAAAACCTTATCTTGCCCCAAAAACGGATAAACCGCCCAATTCCCGTCATACGTGGTCGGCAAAACATTCTGCAAATTCTCGCTGCCGCACACCACATCCCACGGATCGGCGGTCAAAGCTCTTTCTTTTTCCTCCAAATCAGGCGCAAATGCGATCGGGTAAGTGTCATACTGCCCGACACGTTTCGGACTTGCCGGTTCGGAAATATCGAAAACCTGAACTCCGGCTTGATACCACGCGACATATAAATAATTTCCCATCACCACCGGATTATGCGGCGTGACGGCATTTAAAGCGAGATCGTTCATTGTGATTCGATTGACAAGCAGAGGCTGTGCCGGATTGGTTATATTATAAACCCTTAGATCGCCGTTGCCGTTGCTTGTTTCGCGGCAACTGTAGAGATAATTTCCGTCTTCGCTCGACCAACTGCTGTGCATAGCATTTCCGGCAGTTA
>CAYUGW010000327.1:0-5309 GCA_964444245.1 uncultured Blastocatellaceae bacterium
GAAATAATGACGGAAAATAATTCGTTTGAAACTGCCGAAATCGAAAAAGCCTACGGATATTGCGAAGGCTTAACAAAACTTCACGCGAAAAGGTTATATTGCGAGGCGAGAAAAATGTAAATTTAAAGTAAATAACCCGGATTGACGGTAAAAAACATTTGTTTTATAACCGGCAATCCGGGTTAAATATTGTGAATATAGTTATTTGTTGATTTCGGTAAATTTATCGGCAAAAACCACAATACAAATACCGACATCGTTTTTTCCTCTGCCGTAAGCCATACCGATTTGGTTAAATTGCGTTGATAAAAGATTTTTGCGATGATTGCGGCTTTTAAATGCGTCGTCAATGACCATTATCAAAACAGCTGTCCGTGCATCTTTAACATAATAAGAAATATTTTCAGAAAACCGTTCGCCGGGTATGCCGAATTTTATCAAACGGGTCTCGACATCGCCGCCGTCTTTTCCACGATGTCCGAGCGACATATTTTCCTTCAAATCATTAAGCTGCATATTTGCCGCCTTTGTCAAACCGTTTGAAAATGCATACGGCTTTAACTTTCCGGTTGTCTTTAGGGCATTTATCGCATCATTAAGTGCGGTAACTCCTTCGCTCATCTGCCACCGTGTGCCGTTCGGAAGAATAACTACATTTTTATTTATTCCGTTTTTCATCTCTTCCAGAATTTTGATATAGGTTTGCGGATTTGAGCGCAGCAGATTGATTTCATCCAATATTTCCTGTTCGACCACTGAAATTGTATTGATTTTCTGCGGATTTGGAGAAACTTTCGAAGTATTTGAAGTTTTAGTTGAAGTTTTAGTTTTGGTTTTAGACTTCTGAGCAAAAATATTGACAACTGAAAAACACAAAACAACTATTACAAAAGTCAATAGTTTAGGGGTAGATTTATACATTTCTTTTACCTTTTTTCGGGAGAATTATTTTATTATTGTAGATGTAATTTATCAGAAGTTTATAAATTTTGTAAATAAAAATTGTGCGGAATAATAAACCGGGCAAAAAGAATTAATAAAACAAGCAATCAAAAAGGAGTATTTTATGAAAATAAAAATAATATCGGCTTTGATTTTCTGTGCTTTATTTGCAATGCAAATTTATTCGCAGACCGATCAAGCAATGGAAACGAAGCAAAATTCCGGTAAAACAAAAAACGCTTCAAAAATGTTGACGGCGGAAGAAGCCTCGAAAAAGGCTTTGAATGTCGGCGCAAAAATTCCTTCGTTCACTTTGTTAAATGAGAAAAACGAACAAATCAGCAGCGAAGATTTGTTGAAAGAGGGGAATCTCGTGCTTGTTTTTTATCGCGGCGCGTGGTGTCCGTATTGCAATCTTTATCTGAAAAGTTTGCAGAAAGACCTCGATAAAATCACGAACAGCGGCGGAAAATTGGTCGCCGTTTCGGTGGAAAACCCGGATACTTCTTTAACCGTTTCACAGAAAAACGAACTGAAATTTACGGTTTTGAGCGACAAAAAACTCGAAGTCGCCCGCAAATTCGGAATCGTTTTTCAGCTTCCGGCGGACACTAACGAACAATATAAAGGTTACGGCATCGATCTGGTCAAACAAAACCAAACCGAAACGCCTGATCTGCCGCTTTCGGCAACCTACATCGTCAAACAAAACGGCGAAATCGTCTATGCGTTTCTCGATCCCGATTTCACAAAACGCGCTGAATCTTCGGTAATTGTTGAACAATTGGAAAAAATCAAACCCGCAGCTTCAAAGAAAAAATAACGAAAGCGGCAAATTTGTAAATAAAATTAAGCGATAAACCGAAAAGAAACGGTTTATCGCTTTTTGCCGTTTGTGATAATCTATCTTCAACATTTCAAAAAAATTCCGGAGTAAAAAATGAAAAAAATCACAACTTTTCTTTTAACATTTATTTTATTGATTTTGCCGCTTTCAATTTCGGCACAAAGAGGTTCGTTTCCAGAACTCAAACAGCTTCAATCGCCGCAGAATCCGCGTCTCGGTTTTGTACTGCACGGCGGCGCGGGCGTAATAAAGCGCGGCAGTCTGTCGCCGGAACGCGAAAAGGAATACCGCGCCAAATTGGAAGAAGCGGTTCTGGCGGGTTATAAAGCTCTGCAAGCGGGGAAAAACGGCTTGGACGCAATCGAAACGGCAATAAAAATTCTCGAAGATTCGCCGCTTTTCAACGCCGGAAAAGGTGCGGTTTTTACGGCTGACGGCAAAAACGAACTCGATGCCGCCGTGATGGACGGAAAAGATTTAAAAGCCGGAGCGGTTGCCGGACTGCGCCGCGTAAAAAACCCGATCGTGCTGGCGCGTGCCGTGATGGAAAAATCGCCGCACGTGATGATGATCGGCGAAGGCGCGGAAACATTTGCCAAAGAAATGAATATCGAACTCGTCGAAGAAAAATATTTCTGGACGCAGGAGCGTTGGGATTCTCTGCAAAGAATCATCAAACAGGAAAAAGAAAAGGAAAAAGCTGCCAAAGAAGGCAAAAAAGTTTCCGGTGCGAGCCTGCTCGATGATCGAAACACGAAATACGGCACGGTCGGCGCGGTCGCGCTCGACAAGGACGGCAATCTCGCGGCGGGAACTTCCACGGGCGGAATGACTTATAAAAAATACGGGCGCGTCGGCGATGTTCCGATCATCGGCGCGGGAACGTATGCCAATAACGCCACGTGCGCGGTTTCGGCAACGGGCTGGGGCGAATTTTTTATTCGTTTGGGAGTTGCAAAAGAAATTTCTACGCTGATGGAATATCGCGCCATGCCGATTCAGCAGGCGGCTGATATGGTGATAAAAACAAAACTCCAAAAAATGGGCGGCGACGGCGGCGTGGTGGCGATTGATAAATTCGGAAATATCGGAATTTCGTTCAACTCCGAAGGAATGTACCGCGCTTATATAAATTCGGAAGGAAAACCTGTTGTCGAGATTTATAAAGACTGACTAAATAAAATCTCTGTTTATTATAATTTAAAACGGCGGTCAAAGACCGCCTTTTTAACGAATATTATATTTTTACAACTTACCGTAAAATTTAAATCGAGCCGTTTTTGTCCTTTGAATTTTCGTTTAATTCATAACGGTTACGGTCACGTTTTCTGAGTTTTTCTTCAAAGTCGAGCGGTTCGTTGTCTTGAAAATCAATTCCCATCGCGTGGGCGTTTTCTTCGACATCGGATTGATCGGGTGTCGGATTATGACCGCCGACGCTTTCCGCGCCGCTGTCGTTGGCATCTTCCCATTCAGCATCAATATCGCCGCCCGAGAGTTCAGGCGAAGTCGAATGATGTTCGCGCAGCCTTTCTTTCAATTCATTCGGAGCCTGCGGAGCGTGGGCGATTTCTTCGTCCATAAGTTCCTGAACGTCTTCGTCGGGAACGGGCTGATCTTTGTAAAATTCCAAGTCTTTGCCTGTCATATTCTTCACCTTTTTCTTTTGTTCTTGTGAAAAAAGAATATCACACGCCGCCCGTTTAGAAAAGAATTTTCAGATAAAAACGATTGATTGCGCCGACGGAATCTCGAAGCGTTTGCGGCAGCGGTTGTTTCGGCACATCAACTGATCGTCAACGCGCACCATATAATCACGCGATTTATCAAACTGCATCCGGTCTTGATCGCTCATTCGCCGATTAAAATTTTTCTTCTTCGTGCGTTTCAGCCAGCGTACGTCGTAATCATGACGTTCGCGGCAATGCGGACAGGCGAAATTCGCTTTTTTTACTTCCTGTCTTTCGTCAAAAATATCTCTTTCATGCATAATAATTCAACCACCAAAGCATAAATTAACTTTGTCTATTATAAACCATTTACCAAAATTTGCCTCTAATTTTTATCGGAGTACTCGCGCAGGTAATTAAAACTGTAGATTCCGGTTTCGTGTCCGTCGCTGAAATGAAAATTGAGCGCGTAGCGACCGACGATCGTGATATGTGAAAAGGTCAGATCATCGGAAACCGATTCTTCCCGTAAAATTTTTTCGCCCGTCCATTCATTAACGCAAGCGGCACACGGGCAGGCGCGGCGCAAGTCGGGCGCGTTATATGAAGTTTCTTTTTCATCCGACCATTTGATGGAAATTGCGGAATCGCTCTCTTCGATGATTTGTGTCGGTTCGATCATAAATTAATTGTTTATAACATTTTCCACGTCTTGCGCCGTTATATCAAAATGCGAAGCGTGATAGACGGGTTCGCCGTTTTTCAGGATAATCGCTTGCGGCGATTCGTGGCGAATTCCGGTTTTTTCGGCAATCGCGCTCGAAATATGTCTGGAATTTTGGATTACAACGATATTTATTTCCGCTTCCGTATTGGAAATTTCGTGATAAACGCCCGAACTAATTGGACAAGTCGTGCTGTGTTTAAACAGAATTACGGGCGTTGCGTTTGATTTTTCAAAGAGTTTGTCCAATTCTTCGGTTGAGTGTATTTCAATAAATGTTGCTTTCATAAAGTTAATTGTAGCTTCCCGCATCTTGAAAAGCATTCGGCGGCGGCGGAACGCTGAAATCGTGCGCGTCTGACGGGAAAATTTTGCGGTAAGCGACGTAAGTATTTGCGAAAATCAAAGGCAATACAAAATATGCGCCGATTCCGCACAGCAAAACGCCGACAGAATAAGCCAGCATATTCAAAACAAGCAATCCGACCATTCCGCTTAAATTTTGCCAAACACCTCGAAAACTCAGTTTTAACGCCTCGAATCCGGAAACTTCTTTTTCCGCAATGATCTGATAAACGAGCATTATAAACGGATGAAAAAATATCCAGATAATGGATATAATTGCAAAAACGATCAGCGTAAATCCGAGCGTTGCGAAAATCATTTCGGGATCGGGCTGAGAATTGCCGTCGAGAGAAAACTGCAAAAAAATCAAAGGAATATAACCGACTAAAAAACCGATAGTTAAAGGAACAGCCCAAATAAGCGTGGCGATCATACTCGGAAGAAAAAAGTTGAAACCCTTAAAAAGATGTTCGAATTTCGGCTCGCGTCCTTCGTATTTTTCGCCGAGAGCAACATAAATTCCGCAAAACATCGCGCCCATCAAAATGCAGAAAGGAACCAGGCTGGCAATGATAAAACCGACGAGCGTTATCGCAAAAAACAGCCAGAAACGGTCTTTGATCAATTCCCATCCCTCACGAAAACACTCGACCGGACGAATAACGCCTTTTTTTATTTCAAAATTATTCATAATTTTTATGATTGTTTGTCTCCGGAAACCATTCAAAAAACAGTTTAACAAAAAATATTTATGAAATATAGAATACCAGTAACTGATTAC
>CAYUGW010000328.1:0-5299 GCA_964444245.1 uncultured Blastocatellaceae bacterium
ACGCAAATTAATGAAATGGTTCGAAGACTCTTGCGTGTGATGTTTTTATCGGGAATTATGGACGGAAAATCAGCCCGAAACGGCGCGATTGACACGCCCGAACATCGAAAAATTACGCGCGATGCAGCGACTTCCGGAGTTGTTCTGCTCAAAAACGAAAAGGAAGTTTTGCCGATTGATTCGAAGAAAATCAAATCAATCGCGGTCATCGGACCGAATGCGGACAAAGCGCGAATCGGCGGCGGCGGTTCGGCGCAAGTCGTTCCGTTTTATTCGGTCAGCCCGCTCGAAGGATTAAAAAGCGCGGTCGGTGAAAATGTAAAAGTCGCGTTTTCGCCCGGAATCGTCGCGCTCGAAGATACGAAACCGATTCCGGCAGAAAATCTGCGAAGTTCCGACGGAAAATCGAACGGTTTATCGGGCGATTATTTTGACAATATGAATTTTGCAGGCAAGCCCGCTTTTACGCGGATTGATCCGCAAATCAATTTTCGCTGGGCGACCGGAACACCGGCGGAAAATTTTCCCGCCGATCTTTTCTCGATTCGCTGGACCGGCTATTTGGTTGCGCCGGTTTCGGGCAGATATTCGATCAGTTTGAGCAGCAACGACGGCGGCAGACTTTATCTCGATGATAAATTGATAGTTGATGTGTGGGGCGATCACGCGACTTTAACGGGAACTGCGGTTGTCGAATTAAAAGCGGGCGAACCGCGCAAAGTTCGGATTGATTATTACGAAAATATCGGAAACGCGGATTTGGTTTTGGGTTGGCGTTTTCTGGAAGAAAATATCATTGAAAAAGCGGCGGAAACGGCAAAAAAATCCGATGTTGCGGTAGTTTTCGCAGGTCTTTCCGATGCCGTGGAAGCCGAATCACGCGACCGCGAAAATCTGAATTTACCGAAAGACCAGATCGAATTAATTCAAAAAGTTGCGAAAGCAAATCCGAAAACGATCGTTGTTTTAACTTCGGGCGCACCGATTTTGATGAACGACTGGATTTCTCAAATTCCGTCGGTCGTTCAGACGTTTTATTACGGGCAGGAAGGCGGAAATGCGATTGCCGATATTTTGCTCGGAAACATTTCGCCTTCCGGCAAACTTCCGGCAACATTTCTGAAAAAATGGGAAGATTCGCCCGCGTTCGGTCGTTATCCCGGCGACGGAAAAACTCTCGCGTATTCCGAAGGAATCTTCGTCGGTTATCGTTGGTTTGAGAATAAAAATATCGAACCGCTTTTCCCGTTCGGACACGGACTTTCCTACACGAATTTCGAATATTCGAACTTGAAACTGCAAAAAGAAAAATCAGGCAGTTTAACGGTTCGATTCGACATAAAAAACACAGGAAAACGCGGCGCGGCGGAAGCCGCTCAAGTTTACGTGCAGGATTTGGAAGCGAGTTTGCCGCGTCCGGTTAAAGAACTGAAAGGTTTTGAAAAAGTTTTCCTGAAATCAGGCGAAAAGAGAACGGTTTCGATTTTATTAGATCAAAAGGCTTTTGCTTTTTACGATCCGCAAAAATCCGTTTGGATCGCGGAAAAAGGCGCGTTCAAAATTCTTGTCGGAAGTTCTTCGCGCGACATTCGCTTGAACGGAAATTTCAATCTCGAAAGCGATTTTTCTTATCAATAAATACGCTGTTTTATTATTTTGACAAATATAATTTCGGCTTTTCTTTGCGATCTTTGCGCCTTTGCGTGAAACCAATCGGTAATTAAGAGAGTTTTTTATCACGCAGAGGCGCAAAGATCGCAAAGCAGAAAAAAATATGAATCGAAGAAATTTATTAAAAAATCTATTTTACAGCTTCGCGGGCGGAGTTTTGTTAAATAAAACTGTCGTTTTCGGAAAAAACTTATCCAAAATCGGCTTGCAGCTTTATACAGTCCGGCGCGAACTCGAAAAAGATTTTGAAGGAACTTTGCGAAAAGTTTCCGCACTTGGAATCAAAGAAGTCGAATTTGCCGGATATTTTAACCAAAAGCCGGAAAACATAAAAAAACTTCTCAAAGAATTAAAACTCTCCGCGCCTTCGGCACATATCGGTACGGAAACGCTTCGCAAAAATTTAGCGCAGGCAATTGAAACGGCAAAAATTATCGGGCATAAATATCTGGTTTTGGGCAATGTTCCCGAAAATGAACGAAAATCTTTGGACGATTACAAAAAACTTATTGAATTGCTCAATAAATCAGGCGAAGAATGCCGCAGAGCGGATTTGCAGTTTGCCTATCATAATCACGATTTTGAGTTTATAAAACTGGAAGAAAAAGTTCCTTATGATCTGATTTTAGCGGAAACCGATGCACGAAAGGTGCTGTTGGAACTCGATCTTTATTGGACAATCAAAGCCGGAAAAGAACCAGTAGATTATTTTGAAAAATATCCGAAAAGATTTCCGCTCGTTCACGTCAAAGATATGGACAACACACCGAAAAAATTCTTTACCGAAGTCGGGCGCGGCGTAATAGATTTTAAGAAAATTTTTTCAAAAGCAGATCAAGCGGGAATCAAGCATTATTTTATCGAACAGGATGAAACGCGCGCCGCACCGCTTGAAAGCGTTAAAATTAGCTTGAAATATCTGAAAGCATTAAAGTTTTGATTCTGCTCTTAAATCAAACTTAAGATTTATTTCATTTTTCCGGCTTCTTTTGAAAGTTTATTGCTGATTTCCAAAACATTTGCCAGATCGAGTTGGGCTTTTCTGGCAACTTCCGGGTCAACCACTCTCAGATTTTGAAACATCGCGCTTTCAACAAAATCGCCGATGGCGTTGTCTAAATCAACGATCAAATCTCTGACGCTTTTTTCGGCTTTATTTTTATCTTTTTTGTCTTTTTTTTCCAATTTTGCGGAAAAAAGGTTTGAATCCAGACGTTTGGCGTTTTTGCCGATTTCTTCGGCGGAAGTTTTAATTTGTTTATAATCAACATTCTCGCCCGTCGAATACGCTTTGATGATCGCGGCTTGCGACATTTGTATGCCCTCGAAATCTTCTTTGATTTCCGGATATTTCGTCTCGATCTCGGAATTCATCGGCGAAGCGGACGTTGTCTTATCACCGTCGCGCTTAATGCGTTCCAATTCATTTGAACGCATACGAACATTATTATCGCGCAAATCGGTATCACCTGCCCCGGGCGGCGCGACTTGGGCTGAAACATTTGAAAACACGGACGCGGCGAATATAACAAACATTGAAAGAATAATTTTTTTCATTTTATTTACCTCAAAAAATCGGTCAGTTTTTAGAAAATTTCAATAATTATAATTAATAAAAAGATTCTTTGATTTTTAAGCATTTTATAAAACTTTGTTGCAGTAGGCAACAAAAGTTTGACAATTTGAGCTTATATAGTGTGGAAAATTTAATTTAGGAAGGAAAAATAATGGAAAATCCGCTGGATAATACCGACATCGAAACGGCAAAGAGAACTCGCCGAAAAATTACGCGGCGCATTATGCCTTTTTTGATAAGTCTTTTTATCGTCGCATTTATTGACCGCGTAAATGTCAGTTATGCAAATCTGGAAATGTCGCGGGATATGGGTTTTACGTCCGAAGTTTTCGGTTTCGGCGCGGGCATTTTCTTTTTCGGATATTTTTTATTCGAGATTCCGGGTTCTTACCTGGTCGAAACCTGGAGCGCACGAAAATGGCTGGCGCGGATTATAATTTCGTGGGGAATTTTGGCGGTTTTGACGGGTTTTATCCAAAATGACACGCAATTTTATATCATCCGGTTTTTGCTCGGTGCGGCGGAAGCCGGATTTTTTCCGGGCGTGATCGTTTATTTGAGCCATTGGTTTCGTTATCAAGACCGCGCCAAAGCCGTGGCGATGTTTATGGCGGCGATTCCGGTGGCGAATATTTTCGGTGCGCCGATTTCGGGTTTGATCCTTGGCATAAATTGGTTCGGAATCGAAGGCTGGCGTTGGGTTTTCATTCTCGAAGGATTTCCGGCGGTAATATTGGGGATTGCGACGATTTTCTATTTAACTGACCGACCGAAAGATGCGAAATGGCTCGAAGAAGACGAACGAAATTGGATTTCCGAAGAACTCTTAAAAGAAAAACTAATGCGTAAAAAAGCCGGAGAATTAAGCATCTGGCAGGCACTTCGCCATCGAAACGTGATTTTTTTGACGCTTGGATATTTCTGCGCCGTAACCGCCGCATACGGTTTTAATCTTTGGCTTCCGACCATTATCAAAGGTTTCGGTTATTCAAATTTGCAAACGTCTCTGATTTCCGCCTTGCCATATATCGCCGGACTCTTTGCAATGCTGATCGTCGGTTGGTCGTCCGACCGTACAAAGGAACGCCGCTGGCATACATCGCTCTCGCTTGTTGTGGTTTGTCTCGGACTGCTTTTCGGCGCGTTGGCGCGTGAAAATGTGGTTTTGGCAGTTTCGATGTTTTGCGTCGCCTGCGCCGGACTTTACAGTTATCTGCCGGGTTTCTGGGCTTTGCCGGGAACTTTTTTAACCGAAGCGGCGGCGGCTGTTTCCGTCGGATTTATTAATTCGTTCGGAAATCTCGGCGGATTTTTCGGTCCGTATGTTGTCGGATATTTAGACGAAAAAACAGGCTCGTTTTATTCGGGATTGATCTATCTTTCGTGTTCCGCGCTTGTTGCGGCTTTTCTGATTTTGATGGTTAAACATTCAGCGAAGGAAACTTTGAAAACTTGAAAATTTTGGTGCTTTTGCGTGAAAATTTAGAGCGTATTCCAATAGACCGAATAAATAATAAGTGAAAGTTAATAAATGAAAAGTAAGAATTTATCACTTTTCACTTATTCCGAAGCCTTTTTTTCAATAAATTGAAAGTTACTCTAATTCTTTATTTGCCGAAAATTTATCGAATTCGTAACGCCTTTTCCCTGCAATATCGTGATTATTTTGTTCGGCTCGACACCTGAAATATTCTCAGGTTTACCGTCGCTCCAGCGAACTTCGACCGATTGGATTTTTTCGTTATTTCCAAGACCGAAATGCAGGCGAAAATCGTTTTGCGACAAGTAACTTGCTCCGGCTTCGACATTTTGCATCATCGAACGTTTGTCGGTTTTCAGAGTAATTCGTGCGCCGATCGCGTCTTTGTTTTTACCGTTTTGAATGAGTTTGAAAATAATTTTTTGATTTGTATTTTCGCTCGTGTTGAGCAAAACGGTCGGCGGATTTCCCAAGTTTGTCACGATAACATCAATTAAGCCGTCATTATTTAAATCACCGAACGCCGCGCCGCGCCGCGATAAAAGCGGAAGATTTTTCAATCCCGAACTTTG
>CAYUGW010000329.1:0-5248 GCA_964444245.1 uncultured Blastocatellaceae bacterium
CCTTCAGCGGTTTAGACCCGAAAACCGATATTTCAGTTCCGATTTCGCGGGAAATTGATAAACTTTTATAAAAGATTTTACAGCGAAAAAAAGACGAGTCTTGCAAAAGGCTCGTCTTTTTATTTGGAAAAAAACACTAAATCGTAGTATAAGTTTGATATGAAAACGTTTTTCTTAAAATTCGCCTTTTTAAGCATCATTCTTACTTTTAGTTTTTCTTTAACTGTTGCGGCGCAAACCCAACAATTCAAAACACCTTCGACAATTGCCGAAAAACCTCAAATTATCAAAGCCAAACGCGAAATCATCAAACTTTTACTGGCTGATTTTTTTAAGAATAATGACGATCAGGAGATATATCTTTCAACCAAAAATATCCCTTCGGAAATCCAGAGAAAATTTCCGGCGATTGAAAATATTACGGCGAAATTGATCGCGCCGGAAACCGAATTACAAGACAGTGAATGTCTCTTTGAATTTCGTATTTTTTCGGTTTCCGACAAAAAAGCCTCGGTTTTATTCGGCGATTGCAATGATGGATTAGGCTATACATTTGAAAAAACACGCGGCAAATGGAAATTGATTCCGAATGAAATCGTTAATCCCGATTGATTTCCCGCAGAAGCCGATACGCCAGATTTATCGGCAAACCGACGACATTCCAATAATCTCCTCTCATTTCTTCAATAAAAAGTGCGGCTTGCGCTTGCACGGCATACGCGCCGGCTTTATCGAGCGGTTCGCCTCTTTCCGCTAAAAAATCAATTTCCGCACTATTCATTTCGGCAAATTTTACACGTGTTTTCTGCAAACCGACGATGGATTTTGGATTTTGGATTTTGGATTTTGGATTTTTTGAACTTTGAACTTTTAGCTTTGAACTGTTTACTTTTTTGACAAAAGCGATTCCGGTTAGAACTTCGTGCCAATTGCCTGAAAGCATTTTCAACATTCTTTTTGCATCGTCCAAATCGAGAGGTTTTCCGATAATTTGATTATCAATGACAACGGTCGTATCCGCACCTAAAACAAGCGCGTTTTCATAAGATTCGGCGACGCGTACGGCTTTTTCCCGTGCCAATCTTTGCACGTAATCCGCCGGATTTTCGCCTTCGAATTCGGTTTCGTCAATATCTGCCGTGTGTTTGGTAAATTCCCAGCCGACGGAAGTTAAAATTTCGGCGCGGCGCGGGCTGGCGGATGCCAAAATCAGTTTTGGTAGATTTATCATTTATCATTTATCATTTATCATTTATTACGCGGACAAAATTAAATGTTTCGGGCATTAATCTTTCCGCACTTAAAGCAAAAACAAATGATAAATGTTCAAGGATATTTGTTCAATGATAAAAGATGAACGAACTGTTTCAAGCTCTGCCGAAACTTATTGACGATTTTAAGGAAAAGCCCGGATTTCTGGAATCGGTGGTTTTTGCCGCGTGGCGCAAAATCGCGGGCGAAAGTCTTTCGGAACACACGGTTCCTTTTCGGCTTTTCGGCAAACATCTGATTATCGCCGTCGCCGATAAAATGTGGAAACGCCACCTCGAAACATTGAGCGGCGATATGATTTTCCGTATAAATTCATTGCTCAAACAAGAAGTCGTCAAATTTATCGAATTTCGGATTGATGAAGAATTGGTCAAGAGCGAACGCTCAAAAGAAAAAAATCAACTGATGAGTGATGAAGAACTGCGAGAGATCGCACTCGATAAGATCACGCCGAAACTACGGCATTCGGCGGACGCGATCAAGGACGACAATCTGCGTTATCAATTTCTGCTCGCCGCCGGAAGCTGTCTGGCGCGCAAGGAAAAATTGAAGGAAAAAGACAAATAATTTTGGCGGTTTCATTGATTTTGTTAAACTCGAATTGGAGTTAAAAAGTATGAATATCACAATCACGGGAGAACTCGAAGAATTAATTAATGAGCAATTGAAATCAGGCGCATTCGATTCACCGAACCAGGTTATCCGCGAAGGTTTGCGGCTGTTGCGCGAACAAAATCAGCTTCGGGAAATCCGCCGCGAAGAATTGCGCCGCGAGATTCAGAAAGGCATTGATGACGTTCGCGAAGGAAGATATAAAACCTATAATTCCGGTGAAGAATTAGCGGAAGATGTAATCAGGCGAGGGGAAGAGAGGAATTTGAAAACGGAAAATAATCTCAGTTCAAATTTTTAATTTTGCAGAAGCAACTTTGGATAAAATTCTCTGATTTATTTAGAAAAATTTGAATTGAAAAAAAAATTAAAGAATTACGGAAAAGCTGTTTGAAAACTCGAAAAAAGTCGCTGAAAGCGACAAACATTATAGCCTATGGTGAAACCATAGGTGGAAAATGAATATTGAATAGCTCGCTGAAAGTGAGCAACATTCTTTGAAATTTGTTCGACACTTTCAGCGTCGGAATTGTTTAATAATCAAATTCCTAGCGATTCTCGCTAGGCTATAATGTTTGTCGCCTTTGGCGACTTTTCAAGTTTTTAAACAGTTTCCGCAAGAAATATCGAAGATCTATTTGAAAATTATTTTGAAGGATTAAAACCATAATGGACGTAAGAAAAATCGCAAAACTGGCGCATCTCGAGATTACCGAAGAAGAGGTCGCGCTCTACACGCCGCAGATGTCGAGCATCGTCGGCTATGTCGAGCAATTAAATGAACTCGACACCGAAAATATCGAACCCGCAATCGGCGGTCTAACCGCTGAAGGCGAAGCGACAAACACGCGCCGCGAAGACGTGCCGCACGAATCTTTAGGTCAAAAACTCGCCCTCGATCAAGCTCCGACGGCAACGGACGGACATTTCAGAGTGCCGAAGGTTTTATGAATTTCAAATTTCAAATTTCAGATTTCAAATTTCGCTCTGCGGTTTTACTTTTTACTTTTACCTTTTTACTTTTTACTTTCGGGTGTAGCATACCGAATCTGGAAAGCCCGGAATGCACTGCCGCGCGAACGCCGGTCAGACAGTTTTATTCGTTTCACATCGGCAACGAGATGAAGCCTTCGGCGGAAAATCTGCAATTGCGCGAAAAGTTTTTGAGCGCAGAATTACGACAGGAATTGGCAAAGCAAGGCGAAACTGATGTGGATTATTTTACGCAAACCGCCGACTATCCGAAAACGTTCCGCGTCGGCGAATGCCAAGCTGTTTCGCCCGAAAAAACCGTTTTTCAAGTCGTGCTTTTCTGGAAGGACGAAAACCGTAACGAACAGCGCGAAATAAATGTCGAAGCGGTCAAACAAAACGAAAGTTGGTTGATAAATAAAATAGAAAGTAAATAATGTGGTTAGCGCGAAGCGGATTGGAGCGCAATCCGTCCCGGTTGCAATGAGCGCGATAGCGCGAAAAAGCCTTTGCTCCGAAGAAAGTTTATTGTAATCAAACACTGTTCCGCCGCTTCTGCGGCGGTTGCAACCGGGACGGATTGCGCTCCAGTCGGTTGATCATTCGCTAAAAAACAAAAATTAGATTTTATGACAATTCGTTCAAATATCGAAAAAACTTTAAAAAACGCGGAATTATTAAATGAATCTTTGAATTCGTTTCTGAAAATCGAGAATGATTACGCGCTGAAACGCGCCGCGGAAGTCGAGAATTCTTCCGAAGAATCTCAAAATTTACGCGGCGTGGCAATCGCCGTCAAAGACAATATTTGCACACGTTTTTCGCAGACTTCGTGCGGTTCGCGCATTCTCGGGAAATACCGCCCGCAATATAATGCGACGGCGGTTGAAAAATTAAATGCGGCGGGCGCGGTCATTATCGGCAAAACGAATATGGACGAATTTGCGATGGGTTCGTCGAACGAAAATTCCGCCTTCGGAAATGTCAAAAATCCCTGGGATTTGGCGCGCGTTCCGGGCGGAAGTTCGGGCGGTTCTGCCGTCGCGGTCGCGTCGGGCGTTGTTCGGGCAAGTCTGGGTTCGGAAACGGGCGGTTCGGTACGCCAACCGGCTTCGTTTTGCGGAATCGTCGGTTTGAAACCGACTTACGGCAGAATCTCGCGTTACGGTCTGGTCGCGTTTGCTTCTTCGCTCGATCAAATCGGGATTTTCGGGCAAACGTCGAAAGATGTCGCCGAAGTTTTAAGAGCGATTGCGGGGCGCGATAAACACGATTCGACGACCGCCGATGTGGAAGTTCCCGATTATGTTGCAGAATTGGAAAATGATTTGAGCGGCAAGAAAATCGGCGTTCCGCGCGCGCTCTTCGGCGAAGGTCTGGACGCGGAAGTTCGCGATTCGGTCGAACTGGCGATTGAAAATTATAAAAAATCAGGCGCGGAAATCGTTGATGTGGAACTGCCGAATTCAAAATATTCAATCGCCGTTTATTACATCATCTGTACGGCGGAAGCGTCTTCAAATCTGGCGCGGTTTGACGGCGTTCGCTACGGTTTCCGGGCGGAAAACGCAGGCGAACTGCGCGAAATGTATATGAAAACCCGCGAAGAAGGTTTCGGCGCGGAAGTCAAACGCCGCATAATGCTCGGAACTTACGTGCTTTCCAGCGGTTATTACGACGCTTATTATGCGAAAGCGCAACAGGTTCGCACGCTTTTAAAGCAGGATTTCTTCAAAGCGTTTGAAAAATGCGACGCGATTCTGACTCCGACTTCGCCGACCACAGCCTTTAAGATCGGCGAAAAATCCGACGATCCGCTGGCGATGTATCTGAGCGATATTTACACGGCTTCGGCAAATCTGGCGGGAATTCCCGGAATTAGTGTGCCGTGCGGTTTATCAAACGAAGGTTTGCCGATCGGTCTCCAACTCGTCGGAAAATACTGGTCGGAAAATGTTTTGCTCAATCTGGCAAATGTTTATGAAAAAGAATTTCCGATTAACGAAAAACCGGAAATTTTTGCCGCATAAAACAGAAAAGAGTGAAATAACCGAATATTCAGCTTTTTCACTCTTTCACTTTTAAACTTTTAAACTTTTTATTTCGCCAGTCTCAAATGCGGAACTTCGCGTTTTTGCCCGATCGGAATATGGGTCATAGTCGGCGGAATAATTTGCTGCCAGCGGTCTTTGTTTTGAATAATTTGTCCTGCTTCATCAACCGGAACGGGACGCGAGAATAAATATCCCTGTCCGTATTCGCAGCCTAAAATGCGGAGTTGATGAATCTGATGAATCGTTTCGATTCCTTCGGCGATGACATTCATTCCGAGCGTTTTTGCCAGTGCGACGATTGTTCTGACGATCTCGCCGTTTTCCGAACCGTTTTCCAT
>CAYUGW010000330.1:0-5242 GCA_964444245.1 uncultured Blastocatellaceae bacterium
CCGAATTCGAGTTTTGCCAGTAATTCTTTGTCTTGATTTTGTTTGTAAAATTTGCAAAATTGCAGATTGTTTTTTGCTTCCGGAGATTTTCCGAGCGCGAGCGTAAAATGCTTTTCGGCTGACGAAAAATCGTGGCGAAGCGCGAAAATCACGCCGAGATTATTATGTGCGTCCGCCGCGGCAACCGTTTTATATTTGATCGCATTGCGAAAAGCCGTTTCCGCCGCGTCAAAATCCTTTTGCTCGAGATAAATAAACGCCAGATCAAACCACGTTTCGCCGTTTTTGCGACTTATTTCCAGAGATTTCAGGAACGCTTTTTCCGCGCTGCTGAAATTTTTTAATTCCGCGTGCGCCATTCCGAGCGCGTAGAAAGCGCGTTCATATTTCGGATTCAGCAGAACAGCGCGTTCAAATTCCGCAACCGCCTGCGCGTGGCGTTTTAACTGAAAAAGACAAACTCCGCTGTTAAAATGAATTTTGGCGCGGAATTCCGCGCTTTCATCTTGCGAAAGCCGAAACGCTTTTTGGTAGATTTCAAAGGCTTTTTCGTAATTCTTCGCATTTGCGCTTCGTGTCGCTTCGTCAAAAACTCGTTTGATTTCAGAAGTTTGCGCCGAAACCGAAACTGCCAGAAAAATAATAATAACAAAAGATAAAACTCGCATAAATTAAAAAACTCCTTTCAAAACTTTTTTAGTCTTCAAGAAGGAGTTTAATAAAAACGAGGTTTGAAAATCTTGTCGCTGTTTGCGGTTTGTATTCTGAAATTGCTCAAAGAAATATTAAACACAGAGACACAGAGAACACAGAGTTTTTTAACAAATTTATAAAATCTCTGTGTTCTCTGTGTCTGCGGTGGTTAAAATGCTTTATGCTAACTTCATCTCGCGCCACGTTTTCGGCGTGAACTTGGTAAATTTGCGGAAAAGCGTGGTGAAATGGCTCTGATTTTTAAAGCCCGTTCGCAGGCTGATCTCGACAATCGGCAGATCGTTTCTGGCAAGTAAATCTTTGGCGCGTTCGATGCGCTGCTGCATTAAATACTGCTGCGGAGTTTGTCCGGTAGATTTTCTGAACGCCCGCGCAAAATGATATTGACTCAAATCCGCAACCGCCGCAATATCCGAAAGGCTCAATTCATCTTCTAATTTTGCGTTGATAAATTCCTTAACGCGGCGCAGCTTATAGCCGGAAAGTCCGCCGTTCGTGCTTTCGGCGATTGATCGTGCATTGCTGTAATTTTTCAGCAGATGCAAAGTCAAAGTCTGAATTAAAGAATCGGAATAAAGTTTTCCTTCCGTCGTTCCGGCAGTTGATTCGGCAAGCAGAGCCAAACCGATATGCTGAATGAGCGGGTCTTGATCTTTGTAAATTTCGCGGAATTCAAACGCGGGCGAAAAACGATTTTCAGCGGCGACCTGCGCGACAAATTCGGGCGCAAGCAAAATGCCCATATTATCGAGCGGTTTTTCCCAAAACGCGCCGACCGTTTGCCCGTACGGTGTCAGGCAGAGATTTCCATCGCCGCCTTTTGTCACAACGCGTTTGCCGCACGCCGAGCTTTTTTCGGTTATTAAATTTCCCGAAACCGATATGTTGACTTCGTGAAATTCGGCTTCGTGTTCGAGCATTCTGCCCGGCATCACGCGCGCCCGATGAACTCTTACGCCCGTCCATTCAGCCTGTTGACGAAAGAAATACTGCGACTCTAATTTTTCGTTTTGCCAGATTATTTTCACAAAGCTATTTTTAATCTTAAAAAACATAAATTGCAAGTTTTCCGGATGAAAATGTTATCTGCCAAGACAATTAATAAGCCGTTTGTTATACTTGTTTTTATATTTAATGGCAGCAATTTTTTATAAAATGGAGAATATAAAATTATGAAATTACCAGGCGGATTCGATATTAATTCGATGATGAAACAAGCCCAGAAAATGCAGGAAGAAATGGGCAAACAGATGAAGGAAATGGTCGTTGATGCTTCGGCAGGCGGCGGCGCGGTTACGGTTAAAATGCGCGGCGATTTCGAGGTTTTGGAACTCAATATCTCGCCCGATCTGGTCAAGGACGGCGACGTGGAAATGATTCAGGATTTATCGGTCGCGGCACTTAACGAAGCCCGCCGCAAGATCGAAGAATCGCTCAAAGGCAAACTCGGCGGAATGCTCCCGCCCGGACTAATGTAATTTTTGATTTTAGATTGCCGATTTTGGATTGAAACTCGAATTTTAGTAAAGTTTCAATCCAAAAAACAATCAAAAATCAAAAATCAAAAATCAAAAATGCTCGAATATTCAGAACCCGTCGCCAAATTGATTGACGAATTCAAACGCCTGCCCGGAGTCGGACATAAAAGTGCGCAAAGACTTGCGTTTTTTATTTTGCGTCTGCCGAAGGAAAAGGTCGAAAGTTTTGTCGAAGCTTTGCGCGAAGTCAAAGAAAAAATCGTTTTTTGCTCCGTCTGTAATAATTTGACGGACGTAAATCCTTGTATGTATTGCAGTTCGAGCGTAAGAGACCGCTCGATGATCTGCGTTGTCGAAGAACCTTACAATTTGGTTGCCATCGAAAAAACTCGTTCATATAAGGGTTTGTATCATATTTTGCACGGAAGCCTGTCGCCGATTCGCGGCATCGGTCCCGATGAATTGATGATCGCCAATATTTTTCCGCGTCTTTCACCGGAAAACAACGAAGAAGTGGAAGTTAAAGAAGTTATCATCGCGACCAACCCGACGACCGAAGGCGAGGCGACCGCCAATTATCTGGCGCGGCTCTTAAAACCGCTCGGCGTGCGAACGACGCGGATCGCAATGGGAATGCCGGTCGGCTCGGATCTGGAATTCGTTGACGAAGTTACAATGGACAAAGCGATGACGAATCGCCACGATATTTAAGCCGCAATATAAAATGAAAACGGAAAATAGATTTTTTTCAGAAAAACTATGCCACAATATTTAACTTTTGAAGAACTCGAAAAAGGTTTGGACGAAATCCGCAGGTCGCCGAAGGATGAAGGGGTTTTGCATCTGATCGTCCGGCGACCGGAAGTTGATGAAAGAGAAGTTTTGGAAGAAGGCGAACTCGATCTGGAAGTCGGGCTGGTCGGCGATAATTGGAAAACTCGCGGAAGTTCGCGGACGACGGACGGTTTCGGGCATCCGGAAATGCAGCTCAATATTATGAATTCCCGCGCCGCCGCGCTGGTCGCGCAAGACAAAGAGCGTTGGCAATTAGCGGGCGATCAACTTTATATTGATCTCGATCTGAGCAACGAAAATTTGCCCCCGAAAACGAAGATTTCTATCGGTTCGGCTGTTATCGAAGTTACGGAAATTCCGCACACGGGCTGCAAAAAATTTGTTGATCGTTTCGGTTTGGATGCGATGAAATTCGTTAATTCTAAAGTGGGAAAACAACTTCATCTGCGCGGAATAAACGCTAAAGTCATCCAGCCCGGCACAATCCGCATCGGCGATACTGTGAAAAAGATCGAGAGTTGAAGATTTCTTAAAAAAAATCAAAGATCCAAGATCAAAAATCAAAGATCATATAAATCATTTGCTTGAACAAACCCCGACAAGAATAAAACTGCTGCGGCTCGGCGATATGATCTTTAATCGTCAGGGAGTTTTTTTCCGGCGCGTCATTCACGCGGTTGTGAGTATCGCCGTGCGGCTTTTTTTCCGGCGCATCGAAACTGTTAATGCTTCCGCCGTTCCGTATAAAGGCGCGTTGATCTTTGTGATGAATCATCCGAACGGCTTGATTGATCCGGCACTCGTTTTTGTCGCGCTTCCCAGAAAAGTTTCCTTTCTTGCTAAATCCACACTTTTTAAAACGCCCGTCCTTTCTTACGTTTTGCGCGTCATCGAGGCACTTCCGGTTTACCGCAAAATTGATTCGGCGGATGTTGCGCAAAATGCAAAAACCTTTGAAGCGTCGCACGAACTTCTCCGCAAGGGCGGCGCGATCGCGCTTTTTCCCGAAGGCGTTTCACATAATTCGCCGAAATTATTGCCGATCAAAACCGGCGCGGCGCGAATCGCGCTCGGTGCGCTTTCAATTAGCCGAATCGATGAAGAAATTGATCTGAAGATCGTTCCCGTCGGGCTTTTTTACACGAGCAAAACGACTTTTCGGAGCGAAGCCCTTCTGCATTTCGGCGAACCGTTTCCGGTTAAACCGGTCGAACTCGAAAACGGTGATCTGCCGCGTGATGCGGTCAAAGAATTAAATGAAAAAATTGAGAATTTCTTGCGCGAAGTTACGCTCAACGCCGAAACCGAAGCGGCAATCGAAATTGCCGACCAAGCGGCAAATCTCTTTTTATCGGTTTCCGAAACCTTCGATTCGGAAGAAACTCTTTCCGCCAGATTCGATTTTTTGCAGAAACATCTAAAGAATAAAAATGAGATACAAGAAAAAAATCCGAAGCTCGAAAAAATAACGCGGCGGATTTCGCAGCATAAGAAAAAACTGCACCTGATCGGCTTGGAATCCGAAAACCTATCGCTTTCGAGCCAGCCTTTCTGGTATGTTTTTCAACATTTTCTGGTACGTGTTTTTCTCCTGTTGCTTTTTTCCCCGCTTGCTTTAATCGGGATAATTCTGCATTTCCCGGCGTATCAATTAAGCAAATTTATTGCGGCGCGGTATGCCAATCGCGGAGTTGACGATATTATTTCGACCGTCAAAATTCTTTCGGGAATTCTGTTTATGCCGCTGACCTGGATTGGTTTGGCGGGGATTCTTTATTTGTATCGCGGCTTGGAATCTGCGCTTATTTCAATTCCATTCTCATTTTTGTGCGGTTATATTGCGCTTCGTTCGCTGGAAGAAATCGAAGATTTGCGCGGCTGGTTTCGCGCCGTTCTTTTGTTTTACCGCAAACGTGAATTATTTATGGAATTAGTGCGCGAACGCCGCGCTTTGCACGCGGAATTAAAAAACGCGGAGATAAACCGATTCGGAAAAAGTGATAATTAAAGCAAGAAAAATCCAGCATTTATCACTTTTTACAAAGATACATTATGCCGATTTTTTAACTAAAATCTGACGGCTTCTTCTTCTGAATCGTTTCCTTCTTCCGTCTTCCATTCTTCGTAAGTTTTATAAAAATTACAGTCGAAAGTTGCTAAAGATTGAACTTTGATGCCTTCGATTTCACTCGGCGCGTCTTCAAATTTGACAATCGCGCCGAAACCGATAACTTTTGAGCCGAGTTCTTTAACCA
>CAYUGW010000331.1:0-5222 GCA_964444245.1 uncultured Blastocatellaceae bacterium
TATTTTTCGCCCAGAAGTCCTAATTCGGCGGCTTTTAAGACGATTCGGGAAGCAATCGGCGCGGCAATCGTTGCGCCGTAACCGCCGCCTTCGACGACGACCGCGATGGCGATCTGCGGATTTTCAAGCGGCGCAAATGAGATATACCAACTGTCATTTCTTTCATACCGCTGAATTTCTTTATATTCTTCGATTTCGCCGTTTTTATTCTTGCGCTTTTTCGTGATTGTTTTCAGCAAACCGGTTTTTTCATCGTAAAGCGGCACGACCTTTTCCGCCGTTCCGGTTTTCCCGCCGGTGCGAATTCCCTTTTGCCGGACACCTGCAAAAACTCTCACTCCCGTTCCTCCCGCGCCTTCCGTAACGAGTGCCATTATGTCGCGCACCTGCGCGGCTTGCTGCGGCGTTAAAAGATTTGAAAAAACTTCCGGCGGCTGATTCAATTCGATGCGCGGTTTCATTAGATTTCCCTGCAAATTCGCCGCTGCCGAAGTTATTAAAGCCATCTGAAAAGGTGTCATTTGTCCGGCATAGCCTTGTCCCATTCCTTCGAGCGCGAGATCATAAGCCGATATTTCGCTTCCCGTTACAAGAACCGATTGTTCGGGCGCGAGCGCATTTTTTACAGCATCGCTGCCGGAATTCCAGATATCTGGAAATAATTTGTGCTGAAGCGATTCTGCAGGCGTGTCAACAGCTAAAATACCGAATTTTCCGGCGGTTTCACGCATTCTTTCGCGTCCGAGAACAACCGCCATCTGCGTAAAATATTGATTGCTCGAGGCTTCGAAAGCCTGTGCGATATTTATATTCGAACAACCGTAAGGCGATGCACAGCCGCCGTTCGAATCGAAAATCGGACGCGAACCGCGAAACGGTACAAACCCTGCGGGTGAACTCATTAATTGCGTGTTTTGTTTTCCGGCGCGAAAAGCCGAGATCATCGTAAAAGCTTTAAATGTCGAACCGGGAATATAATATTCGCGCATCGCCCGATTCAAAAGCGGTTTATCCTTTTTATTTCCCTCAAGCTGCAGCCAGCCTTCGAGTGTCTGCGCCTCGCTTAAGTTAAACGAAGGATTCGAATACATCGCCAAAACATCGCCCGTTTGCGGATGCAGAACGACGATTGCGCCTTTTTTTCCTTCCAATTGCTGTGCGGCAAACGCTTGCAAATCGCGGTCGAGCGTAATGGTTACGTCGCGCTGTTCTTCTTCGGCTTTTTTGATTCTGGTTAAAACTTCCCAGGCTTCGGGCGTTGTGTTTTCGGCTGTTTTATAAATTGTGCGCTCCAAGCCGGGAGTTCCTCGTTCCGTTCCAAGAAGATGCGCCATTTCTTTTTCCAGCGCAAAAGAACGGTTGATATCGCCGTTTGTATCAACTTTATAATAAGCCAGCGCACTTCCGAGATTGCCCGAACGGTCAAACATCCAGCCGCGCAGATTTGCCGCCATAATCCGGCGATTGCGCAAATCTTTATACATTACGGCTTGATACTGTTCATTTGAATCGTCGGCAAAATACGTCCAGTAAACGTGAAATCCATAGACGAAAAATGCCAGAATGAAAAAAACGAATTGCCAGATTCTCAAACTCCTGTTTGCCAGAGTCGTCGTCAGTTTTCGCCTTACTTCCTTCGGCAAATTTTGTTCAAAAGCGAATCTTTGGCGGTATCTGCCCCAGAATGTAAATAATAAAAAAAATATCAAAACCGCGGCGGCGATCAGATAAACCATCGTCAAACCCGCCGGAGTGCGTTCGAGAATCTGTCTGCCGAAAAGATTTTCGGGACGAAGTTTTTCCCAATCTATTTGTAAGAGAAATAAAAGAATTGTCATCTATTAATCGTCCTTTGAATTTTAACTCGGCTTTTTGTCGCCGAAATCCAGAATAATTCCGGGTTGAGTCGGTTTTATATCTGCGGTTTCTTTAAATTCTTGTTTATCAAAATTTACCGATTCGGGAAAATTCTCTTCCGTAAAATTTCCGGAATCGGAAAAATCTTGCTTTTCATCCGAAGTTTTGAAAATTTCGGAAAGTTCGGGATTTTTTTCACTTGAAAAAATTTCCGTTGTCGCAAAACCGGATTCTTGAATTTCGGTTTTGTCTTCAACCGACATTTCCGGTTCAACCTCTTCGATTTCAACAACTTCCGGCTCTCGCTCGATATGTTCGAGCGAAACTTCGACCGTTCCGAATTTCAAGGAATCGCCGCTGCCGACCGGAAATGCTCTGCCGTAAGCAATACGCTCGCCGTTGATGAAAGTTCCGTTGGTCGAGCCCGTATCGGCAAGCATTAATTTGCTCTGGCTGTTAAAAACAAAAGCTGCGTGAACTTTGGAAACGCTCGTGTCGTCGAGTATCAGATCGTTTTCCTTAGTTCGACCGATACTTTTTCGTTCGCCTAAACCGAATTTTAATTCGATTTCCTTCTGCTTTCCGTTCAAATTAAAACCGACAACAAAAACTTCCTTTTCCGGTTCGAGCGGTTTTTCCGCAGCCGGAATTAAATCCTTGACCTTCAAATTCGGCAAAGTTACATTGACGGCAGCCTCGCGTTCTTCTTCAGCGAATTTCTCGAAACTCGCCAGAAGTTTCACGCCTTCGGTAAAATAATCGGGTTTTATCTCGATATTGATCGGCGCGTAAGTGTAATAGCGTTTATCGTTTATATGATCAATCGCGGCAATATGAAGTTCGTTTTTGAGCATTTCGACTCCCTTTTCCGAATCGGTCGAAAATTTGTCCCATTGCATTTTTAATTTGATATTATGCGGCACGAATCGCCCGTCTTTGCCTAAATCTTTAACTTCTGCGTCAAGCAGCAGTTTTATTCTTTCAATCAATTCGCTGGTTGCCAGACTGCTCGAAGGCTTCCAATTTCTGCCGGTCAAACGATCAAATGTTTCACCGATTTTTGTTAAAATCCCTTTCAAAAACCAATCAGGTGAAATTGTTTTCTTCTTTTTTATTGACCGGTTATTTTCCATATTGTACTCATTTTCTTTTTACGAAAAAAAACTCTGAGAAGTTTATGCGGATAATTTTATCTCAAAAGCACCTTTTATCAAAGATGTCATCCCGAATTTACCGATAAATAATTGCATTAGTTTATTTATTAAACTTAATATATGTGTTGACAATTGTTAAAACTTTTTGTTACTTTATAAATGGCGTTTTGCACATAATAAATTTCATTCAACCAAACAAATCATAAATATGAATAAAATAGCTCAAAAAAAATTTGAAGCCCGAAAATCGGAAATGGGGTTTTCTATTGCAGAGTTGGTGATCGTTATCACAATTATTGCGATCATTAGCACAATTGCAATAATGACGCTGTCAACCCCCAAAATGCACGAAGCCGAATCTCAAACGCTTCAAATTATTGATTTTTTTCAGGAAGCCAGACAGCGTTCGCTCAGCCAGAGAACGACAATGCGGGTTGAAATAAATGCAACGCTCAGAATGATTCGTTTAATTGACGAAAAAGAGTCCGGAAATGCGGCGGACGATGTAGTTATCAAATCTTCGAGATTTATGGACAATGGCGTTTATATCGGATCGAAACCGGCAAATGTAACGAATACGCCGGTCGAATTATCGCCCGTTCCGGTTACGGCATATGCTACAAGCACTCATCCTTTAAGCAGCGGAAACAGCGTCATCGTGTTGCGTTTCCAGCGCAACGGAACAGTCGTTAATGCCGGAACAAATGCCGTCGGCGCAGGTGCCACACCGACCGGTTCGACAATTTATGTCTGGTCGAAATATGCCAACGATAGTTCGACCACTCCGAATAAAGCCCAGGTAATGCGGGCAATTACGGTTTTGGCAAGTTCGGGTTCGACCAGAATGTGGAAATGTTTATTTTCAAACGAGGCTTGTTCGGCGTGGACAAAATAGCAACTTTTTTAATTTTTGCACTTTAAGAATTCATTTGATGATTTAGTTTTTGCCAAATCGGGAAAAAAGTTTATGACGAATAAAAACAATCAAAGCGGCTTCAGTTATCTTGAAGTTATTTTTGCGATTATGATTATGACAATCGGTGTTGGGGCAATGATTTCGGCAATCTCGCTGGCAATGATCCGGGAAGCTGAATCAGACAATCGAAACATCGCCCGCCAGATATCTTCATCGGCTTTAGAATCGATTTTTGCAGCGCGCGACCTGCGAAATGCCAATCCTTTAAACAATTGGAATGCCATCAATAATACTACGGTCACAGACGGAATTTTTGTCACCGGTTGGACACCTGTCAGACTTGATGCCGGATTCGACGGAATCAACGGCACGGCTGATGATGCCTGTCCGACCGGACAAAACTGCACTGTTGCCGGAAACACTAATTCGAGTGCTGAAATCCCTGGTTTCCAACGACAAATTATTATAACCGACCTGCCCGAAACTAATATTCCGACAATCCGAAAAAAGAAGGTGGAAATCAGTGTCAGATTCATCGTCGGTCAGCAGACGCGAACCGAAAAAATCACGACTTTGATTACCAATTTACCCTTTGATAATCAATAAAACACTACACTTGCAAAAAAAGCAACCGGATTAAAAATATGCAAAAATTACAGCAAAATAAAAAGATAAAGGCGCATGGTCAAGCAGGTTTTTCACTTATCGAATTGATGGTTTCAATTGTTATATTTCTGATTTTTATGTCTGCCATTTACGGCTTGATGCGAATCGGATCGATGCTGAAAACATCCGCCAGCGCGCAGACCGAAGTTATCAAAAACGCGCGGCTTTCGCTGAATACAATCGGACGCGATGCCGTAAATGCGGGATATGGTTACAGCCGCGTCGGCGGTTACGCGCCTGACAATATCCTGAATCTCAGACTCGGCATTCCGGCTGACGCAGGTGCCGAACACGATTTGGTTACGGCAATTATCGCCGGAAACAATATAAATACCAATACGCTTTTGCCAAGCGGCAGAACGGATGTGATTTCATTTATTTACCGCGATACGAATTTTAATATCGGCAAGCCGGTCAGCGTTACCGGTGCTTCAAATTTCGGCGGAAACGGCGTAACTCTGACGACCTTAGACGGACACACGGCTTATACGAATCCCTTCGATTTATTTTTGATTTCGGACGGATCAAGAACGGCTTTAGGTTTGGTTACGGCGGTTGCATCCGGAAATACTTTAAGATTTCAAACCGGAGCCGCCGACCCTTTGAAGATTAATATGCCCTATACCGGA
>CAYUGW010000332.1:0-5196 GCA_964444245.1 uncultured Blastocatellaceae bacterium
ATGCGCGACAAAGATTTGACCGAAATCGCCCGGATTCTTTTTCCGAAAGCCGAAACTTTGATTTTGACAACGCCTGATAATCCGCGCTCGTTGGAAACGGAAGAATTATTAAAATTCGTGCCGGAAGGTTTTAATAAAGAAAATATTAAAATTACGGAAACGGTGGAAGAAGCCTTAAAAATCGCTCCTAATTATGCGATGAGTGGAATAATTTGTGTTACGGGTTCGCTTTATCTGGTTGGCGAAGCGCAGAAAATTTTGCAAAATCACGCCTTAAATTTGAAATTTGAAAAATAGTATCTAAAATAAAACATTATGCACAAATTAGTTTTAGTCAGACACGGACAGAGCGAATGGAATATGGAAAACCGTTTTACGGGTTGGAAGGATATTGATCTGAGCGAACAGGGACGCGCCGAAGCCAAAGCCGCCGGACATCTTTTAAAAGCCGAGGGTTTTACGTTTGACGAAGCCTATACATCGGTTTTGAAACGCGCGATTCGCACATTGGATATTATTCTCGACGAGATGGATTTGATGTGGATTCCGGTCACAAAAACGTGGCTTTTGAATGAGCGTCATTACGGCGCGTTGCAGGGATTGAACAAAGCCGAAACCGCCGCCGAGTATGGCGAAGAACAGGTTTTGATCTGGCGCAGAAGTTACGACACTCTGCCGACGCTTTTAGAAGAAACAGACGAACGCTGGCTTGGCAAAGACCCGCGTTATGCGGGAATCGAAGCCGAAAAATTCCCGAAAGCCGAAGCGTTAAAACAAACGGTCGAACGCGTCGTGCCGTATTACGAAACGGAAATTATGCCGAAAATAAAGATCGGCAAACGCCTCGTGATCGTCGCCCACGGCAATTCGCTTCGTGCATTGGTGAAATATCTCGATTTTATGAGCGACGAAGACATCGTGCATTACAACATCCCAACCGGAATTCCGCTCGTTTATGAACTGGATGAAAATCTGAAACCGACAAAAAGCTATTACTTAGGCGATCAGGAAGCGATCAAAGCCGCGCAGGAAGCGGTGGCGAATCAAGGAAAAGCCAAATAAAAAAAGGCAAAAGTAAAAAGGTAAAAGGCAAATTTAATCAGCTCGAAAAAGTTTTATTTCAAAACCATTCGGGCTGTTTTTATTTATTCAATTGTTCCGACACTTCAAAAATTTTCTTGATTCCACCGGGCGTTTTTTTGCCGATTGCCCAATTCAGGAAATTCAAATCGTGGTTATGCTCCTTAAACACAAAGGCTTGCAGATTTGTCTTGTTATTTTCGGCAAAGCGTTCTTTTAAGTCATAAACCCAATTTACATCGCAATTGGCATCATCTTCGCCCTGGAAAATATAGATCGGAATTTTCAAACGCAAAAGTCTTGTTTTGTTTGCCTCCAACTTGAAATGTTCATTTAACCAATCTATCGAAACGCGGAAAAAGTTGTTCCAAATCCAATCTTCATCCTTTGCCCGGATTTTTTCCAAAATCATTTTGTATCTCGGTTCAACCAGTTGTCCGAAATCTTTGGCATTAATCAAATCGTCTCGGTTGATATCGAGTTGTTCGAATTTAGCGTTTTGCAGGCTTCCGGTTCGCATTGCCGCCGCGGCTTTTTCATCTGATTCATACTCCGCCTTACTGATATTTCCGTCGCCATCTTTATCAAATGCTTTTCGCAGAATAATCATCGAAGACGCGCCCGAATATTGCCATTTGATCACGTCAGACATATTTTCGTGAACGTAACCTGCCAGAAACAAAGCCGAAATCTTATTTTTCCGGTCTTCGGCAAGCATCGAAGCAATCACCGAACCTTCGCTCCAGCCGAGCAAAATGATTTTCGCCCGTTTCAATCTTTTATCGCGCCTGAGAAATTTAATGGTTGCGGCAAGGTCTTTAACTTCAACGCTTGGAATGACTTTTTTGAATTTTTCGCGGTCAACGGTTTCATACAGCGGGGGTTCGTTGCTGATTTCGACACCGCGCTTGCTGTAGGAAAAAAAAGCGATGCCGCGCCGGTTAAATTCTTCGGCAAAAACATCAAAATAGTTAAATTCGTTGCTGCCGATCTTTCGGCGGTTCAGATAAGTTCCCGGTCCTGTGCCGTGAATGTAAATCACCAATTCTTTGATTTTTCGGGTATCGGCAGGCAAACTGAGTTTTCCTTTCAAAATCTCGCCGTCAAAAAGTTTGACTTCGATGAGTTCGGATGCAAATATCGGAAAAGGCGAAAAAAGGATAATAAAAAAAATTAACAAATGTTTCATAATTCTCACAGCTAAATTAGTTGAAAATTCGGTTTTATGCAACTTTAAAAGTTTTCGATAAATCATTAAACTTGCCGAAGTTAATGAAAAAAATTATATTTGCCATAATTTTACTTTTGCCTTGTTTGATTCTCGGCGCGGTTTGGTTTGCCGGAAATTTTTTGACCGCACCTGCCAATCAAACGGTCGGGAATTGTCCGAATGATCTGCCGTGTGAATCGGTTGAAATTTCGAGCGAATCGGGCGCGAAAATAAAAGGCTGGTTTTTAACGGGCGAAAATGGAAAAGGCGCGGTTGTTTTAATGCACGGCGTTCGCGCAAATCGGCTTGATTTGATCGAGCGGATTCGTTTTTTGCATCAAGCCGGATTTTCGGTTTTGGCATTTGATTTTCAAGCAAGCGGCGAAAGCGCCGGGAAACAAATAACTTTCGGATTTTTGGAAAGTCTTGACGGCGAAGCAAGCGTAAAATTTATCAAACAAAAATTGCCTGAAGAAAAAATCGGAGTTTTGGGAATTTCGATGGGCGGCGCGGCGTTTCTTTTAGCGAAAAATATGCCGGAAACCGACGCTTTGATTCTCGAGATGGTTTATCCGACGATGCAAAAAGCCGTCGAGAATCGTCTGAATCTATGGTTTTTTCGCGACGCGGAAAATCTTTCGCCTTTGCTGACCTTACAATTTCCGCTTCGTTTGGGCGTTTCGGTTGATGAATTGCGTCCGATTGATAAAATTTCAAATCTGAAAATTCCTGTCTTGATAATTGCCGGAGAAAACGACCGGCACACGACGCTCGAAGAAAGCAAGCAACTTTTCGGGGCGGCAAATGAACCTAAAGAGATGTGGATTGTTCCACGCGCCGCGCATCAGGACTTATCAAAGATCGCCCCGGCGGAATATGAAAAAAGAGTTTCCCGCTTTTTTCAAAACGCTTTAAGATAAGAAACCTCTTCCCAAAAATTTCACAGGAGAAAATTATGAAATATCTGAAATTTACTACTCTTTCGCTCGTTTTGCTGGTGATCGTTGCGCTTTCGGCGGACGTTTTTGCACAAACACGAAGAACGCGAACGACAACTACTACGGCAGGTGCAAATATTTCCGATAACGAAATCTCGCTCGGTTTGAAGGAAGCACTTTCCAAAGGTGTCGGGTTTGCAGTTGATAATCTCGGCAGGGAAAACGGTTTTCTCGATAATGCTCAGGTCAAAATTCCTCTGCCGAAATCTTTGAAAAACGTCGAAAAAGCGGTACGTTTTGCCGGACAAGGGCAGAGAGTTGATGATTTTATTACGGCGATGAATCGCGCGGCGGAAAAAGCCGTTCCGGCGGCATTCGATATTTTTGTTGATTCGATCAAACAAATGTCGTTTAACGATGCGCGAAACATACTTTTCAGCGGTCAGGACGATGCCGCGACGCAGTTTTTCCGCCGTACGAGCGAAGACAAACTGCGCGGAAAGTTTCGCTCGATTGTCGAAGAATTTACGACGGAAACAGGCGTTACGCAGAGCTACAAACAAATGATGGACAGAGCCGGATTTATGGCGGCATTTGTCGGAAACGATGCAAAGGATTTGGATGGTTATATCACCGAAAAAGCTCTCGACGGCTTGTTTTATATGGTCGCCCAGGAAGAAAAGAAAATCCGCAAAGACCCGCTCGGGAGAACGACGAGTATTTTGCAAAAGGTTTTCGGCATTTTGAAATAAATTTCGGGAAAATATTGAAATAAAAGATTTAATAAATTGCCTCCAACTTCAGTTGAAGGCAATTTATTAAAAGCCGAAAACATTGTTCGGTAATTACAATTTTTATAGGAAAAATCATTACTGAGCGGCACGATGTTTGATTGCCTTGAATGTATTCGGTTTTTTAAGAATTGTTCCCGCGAAAGGACGCGAAAGAAAAATCCGTGCGCTGTCTTTTTCTTTTTTTTTGCGCTCTTTTCGCGCCCTTTCGCGGGCAAATTTTCTTTTCCAACTCATTCGGGGATTCCGGAGATCAATTGATCCGAACACAAGTTTTTTCTGCGTTCTCACAAACTATCAAATTGACGATTCCGAATGCCTTCTTTCTTATATCCAAAATCTTTAAGCCCGAGATTTCGGCGATTTTTGCCGTTTCGCGGTTAAAATGGTCTTCAATTAAACAAACGGTGAAAATACTCAAAAAATCGAAAAAATATCCCGCTAAACCTTCCGGGCGAACGTGTTCGAGCAAAATGATTTTACCGTTGTTTCTAACGACTCTTTTTAATTCGGCAAAGGCTTTTTCGGGATTCGCCAACGAGCAAAAAACCAATGTTGCAAATGCCGCATCAAAAGAATTTGCGGCAAACGGCAAAGTTTCGGCATCGGCTTGAACGAGGGAAAAATTTTCGTTTTCGTTTTTTTCTTTGGCAATCGCCAGCATTTTCGGCGAAATTTCGCTCGCGGCGGCGTGTTTGCAGTTCGGATAAAAACGAAAATTCAAACCCGTTCCCGCGCCGATTTCCAAAAGGTTTGCGTCTTCGGGCAAAAACGAGAGAGTTTCCTTGCGCCATTCGGACAAAAAACGCTTTTCAAACGGCGCGAGTGTTTTATCATAGCCTTTGGCAAATTTGTCGTAGATCATATAGTTAATAGAGCGATGATTAAGTTTTCTACTGATTTCAAATTTCAAATTTCAAATTTCAGATTTCAAAGTTCAAACTGAATCAAAATGTTTATCGATCAAAAATCATATATTAGAAAACTACCAGAACTCTGTTTTTTTAATTTCCTAGCATTTTCAATCTTGGTGATTATCAAAAAACGCTCTTAATTTGAAATCTGAAATTTGAAATTTCAAATTATTAAAGAAACGTAGAAAACAGACTACCAGTTAATTGTTAAGTAAATGAAATTAAATAACATGCTCCACTTAATAAATTTAATTCCTAGTCGG
>CAYUGW010000333.1:0-5188 GCA_964444245.1 uncultured Blastocatellaceae bacterium
AATATGCCTCCTGTTAAATTTTGTCTAAAGTCACTTTTTTTGTCTAAAGTCGAGTAATTATCTATTTGTAGTTTTTCACAATTTCAATTATGTAAAAAGCCATTTACTCAAAAAATGTTTCAGACAAAACGATTTCTGGTTCGATGTTGAAATCTATTTCCGTCGCGGCAGAGTGATTTCCGTTTTCGCTTTCATTTCCGTTATCAAGTGCATCATATTTTGCTGCGAGTTTGACCAAGAGATTTTCTGCTTCGCCGTAAAGAATTTTCTTTTTATCGAGCTGTTGGCGCAGTTTCTTAACTTCATTCGGCAATGGCGTATAAACCCCGCGTTCGATGAGATTCGAAATGTTTGTGCAGGCGTTTTTGGTTTCTTCTCGTTTTGAAATCTGTCGAAAATCTCTCAGAAATTTCTGCGCCTGGCGGCTAATTCCGTCCGCTTGATCGGTTGTCGTAAGGGTTTCGGTGGCTGAACCGAAAAAATCCTGTTCAAAGACCTGCAAAGCGGCTTGAATATGATCGTAATGCTGCTTCTGCATAGCAAATGCCGTTTCATTTGCCTTAGCTTCAAAAATTTCGGCGGCTTCAACAAATGTCAGCGGGACGACCTGCTTCTTTTCATTTATTTGATAAAACTCGGTTTTATAAGGCGATTGCAGAAAAGCCACGGTCGAAGGCGGCAAGTCTTCCTTTTTCGCATTTTTCAGATTGCGGGCGGTTCGCGCCTTTTGAGGAAACTGCTTGATGCGTTTGAATTCACGAGGGTTTTCATCCTTGAACTTGCGGATAAATTGCAGATAAATAAGTCGTTTATCTTCATCGCCTTTTACGCCCTCTTTGAAGAGTTCAAACTGTTCGACAAGCTCTTTATGGGTGAAAATCTGCGCGTCTTCACCGAAAGCGGTGTGAAAACCTTGAAGTTTTATAAGTGCGTTGCTTTTAAGCCGAATTTCATCATCGCCCTGCTGCGATGGATAAAAATTGTAGTTGTAAATTACTCCGGCTATGCTTCCGATACGATTAACGCGTCCGATCCTCTGCATCAATCTGGTAGCGTTCCAAGGCGTATCGTAATTGACGATGACATTGGCGCGATGAAGATTTATGCCTTCAGCTAAAACGTCGGTCGTTATCAAAATTTTATAATCGTCTTTTCGCTCTCCCGTATAATTAGCGTCGAAGTTTTGCTGAATAACGTCGAATAATTTGTTGCGGTTCTCCGACGAAACATTTAGAACTTTTGTGCTTAGCCTTTCTTCAATTTTGGTTTGCAAATAATCCGCCGTGTCTTTGCTTTCTGTAAAAACCACAAGTTGACCGGTCGGATTGATGTCTGTGCGGAACAACTCTTCATCAACGGCTTTAAAGAAAGCATCGAGTTTCGGGTCTTGCTCAATGCGTGACCATTCCTGGCAAAGTTCTTTGAGAAGTTTTTCATCCTTTTGCAAATTTTCAAGAAAATCCGGCTCGAAATCTTCGTTCGTAAATACATTATTGCGCGGATTTTCCGCCGTCAGTTCGAGAATCATCAATTCGATTTCTTCAAAACTATATCCTTTTTCTTGTAAATCATTGATTTTCAAATCCGGCGCGATCAATACTTTGTCTTTTTCAAACATCTCGATCATTCGCCCGGTTGATTTTAAAAGATTATGAAGCGAAGTTTTGAAAGCCTCGAAACTGCTTTCCAGACGTTTGACCATCAAAGTTTTCATAATTCCGGCGAGCGATTTGGAAACAAGCGTCGCTTTCTCGTAGCCGAAATCTTCCTGAATTTCCTTTTTCAGAAATCTGATCGCCTGATAACGATAATATTTGATTTTGTCTTCGTCGGTCAGATAAAAAATCGTGTGGAAAAACAGTTTGCTCAAACCGGAATTTAACTCGTATTCTTTAGCTCGCGGTGCGGCAATATTCGGAAACTTAATTCCTTGATCTTTCAGATCATCAAGATATTTCGGATAATTTTTTAAATCATTGCGCGTGCGCCTGACGGTAATCGGTTCAACGATTTTTTCGCGAATTCTGCCGTAAAGCTCCCGGATTTGCGACAAATCCGGCTCGTCCTGCTTCATAATTTCCTTGTATTCACAAATAATCGGACCAAAAAAGCTTTGCAAATTCGTCAATGGTAAAGTGCTTTTTCGCGCATCTTGAAACAAAAGAAGCTGATAATATAGATCCTGCGGGCGATTATTGAGCGGAGTGGCAGAAATGAGCATTACTTTCTTTTTCGTTCCCGAAACCAAACCTTCCCCCGTTCTTGGAGATTTGCAGATCCGCTGCAAATTATCAAACATCTGCGACGTATGATTGCGGTAACGGTGCGCTTCATCAACCAGAATTAGGTCGTATTCTTCTTTTTCCCAGTAATCCAAATCCTTATTATTGAGGATTTTTTCGAGTCTGCCGTTAGTGATAAACTTCGTGTGTTTGGATATTCCGAATTGGCGGAAAGTAGTTTTCCAGTTTTTTTCAATTGCCGGCGGATAAATAACAAGAATTTTTGAATTGAGCGAGCCGTTTGCAATCAAAAACCTTTTCGCAATCATCGCCGCGACAACTGTTTTGCCCAAACCTACAACATCAGCCAGGAAAAAACCGTTATGATCGAGAAGCATCTGAAAACCTTGATTAACGGCATCAATCTGATAACTCAGTTTTTTGTAAGTTGTCGGCAGATCGCCCACTGTGTCCGGGTCGTAATCAATGTTCTTGCCGAAATACTCGATCAGGAATTTGACGTAAATCTCAAACGGCGTAAAGGTTTGTCCAATGTGAGTTTTTTGTTTAAAACTTTGAATATCGGCGGGCAAAATTGAAGTAGAATCTTTCCAAAGGGTTTCAAATTCATCTCGCGTAAATCTGACATCATCGTAATCTTTAAGGGCAACATTAAGTTCGTAATTCGGTGATTTTCTGATTCCGAGTCCGGCACTGGTCAAATTAGATGATCCCATTATTACCCAGCCGTCTGAATGTGAAGAATGATTTTCCGGCAGAAAAAGATAAAACTTCGCGTGAATCGTTTTTGTGCTGTGCGCCCGAACTTCGATTTTTCCGCTGATTAAATCTTCGATAAACTGCAAAATTCCATTTTCGACCTCTTCTGAATATTTTGCTTCTTTTATATCCTGAATGAACCATTTTAAAAATTCTTCTTTTGTCCGCGTATCATCTGAGAAAAAAAGCAATCCTTTACGCTGTGCTTCGGCAAACATCTGATCGGCGTTTATACCGACGAGAATTTTTATTTCCTTTATGTTTTTTAAAAAGGGCTGAAGGGCGAAATAACCGGATGAGCGAAAATAACCGACAACAGCGTGAAGCGCGTAGAGATTATTCATATTTTCGATAATTCCTTTGAATTTATCGAAAACACTGTTGGCAGATTCATTTGTGAAAAATTTTGATGACATATAATTGAGAAACAGTATATTTATTAATACAATTTGAAAGCGAACCTACAAATGGACTTTATCGATTCTGTAATCCACGCTCGCCTATTTTCGCATAAATCGGTTTTATCGCCAAAACCTTATGTAACTCGAAAATCGTTTACTGAAATTCGACGAGCGGACAACTTTTCTTGTATGCTGTTCGTCGAAGATTATAGATAAAGCGTTTAATATGAAAACTAATAGGAAATTACAAGGAAAAAAATGAGCATTGGCGAAACGAATGGCTGCGATAATGCAAATTGCCGCGAACTTTCGACGGTTAAAAACTTCGTTTTCGATGATTTAGATTCTCTTGTCAAACCGAACTGGTCTGCTTTCTTTCAAGCCGATGCGCGGAAAATTCCCCTTGCCGCTGATTCGGTTGATTTGATTTTAACTTCACCCGCATATTGGCAAAAACGCGATTATGAAGTTAAAAAACAACTCGGGCAAGAAAAAACGGTGCGCGGTTTTATTAAGTCTTTGATTCAAATAATGAACGGTTGGAAACCGGCTTTGAAAAAAAGCGGTTCGGTTTTTATAAACATCGGCGATTCGTATAAAAACGGCTGTTTGCTGGAAATCCCAAGTCTGTTGGCAGCAGCAGCAAATCGTGCTGGTTGGAAACTACGGCATCGCATAATTTGGGAAAAACCAAATTCCACACCTCACGCGGCAAATCGCCGACTCGCTATGCGTGAAGAATATATTTTGCATTTTACGCTAACTGATAAATACTATTCCGACTTAGAAGGTTACAAGGAAAAATTTGGTTCGGTCAGCAATATTTGGCGTATTAACCCTGCTTATCATCAGGGTGAACATCTCGCACCATTCCCAGAAGAATTGGTTGAAAGGATTTTGTACCTTTCGTGTCCGAAATTTGTTTGCGGAAAATGCGGCAAGCCGTTTATAAGGCAAATTGAAGCAACAGCGGAACTTGATGAAACACGAGTTCAAGCTAGGCGAGCGTTAGAACTTTTCAAGGAAAGCGATTTAAGTTTTGAACATATCAAAGCGATTCAGGCTGTTGGAATTTCCGATGCTGGAAAAGCAATCAAATTTCAGAACGGAGCAGGTAAAAACGGTGACGAAGTGCGCCGCCTTGCTTTGGAAGCAAAAGAAGTTTTAGGTGGGTATTTTCGAGAATTTACGTTTGCAAAAAAACGTACCGTAGGTTGGAAAGGTTGTAATTGCGAACAATCAATTCAACCAGGTTTGGTTTACGATCCGTTTGCCGGAACAAAAACCACACTGCGAGTCGCTGAGCGACGCGGGTTTTCAGTAATAGGTAGCGATTTGAAGGTTTACTAACGGTTAAAACATCCACGAATGAGAAAAAGTTCTATATAATTTTTGCTAAGTTATTTTATTGAGAATTTTTGTATATCCTTCTAAAACAGCTCAAAATGAATTTCTTAAACTTCAACTTAAAACTCTTTATAACTGTTTCATTAATTTCAAAATTGTAATTCTTGCCCAGCGAAAATATTATAAAGAAAAACTTTATGTTTCGCTCAATACAACGATTTCCACTATTCAAATAAATAACTTAAAACTTACTCAAACTAAAACTACTCACGTTGAAGGTGAAAAGTATATAATCAACCTCAGAATTCGTTTCTTCCGCAAATTTGGGTTGATTATAGTATTGAATAATCCCTGTAAATCAGTAAAGTTGTTTAGCTTATGTAATTAGACTTTTGGCGGAAACAGAGATATTTGAAAAGCAGAATTGAACGGAGTAGT
>CAYUGW010000334.1:0-5185 GCA_964444245.1 uncultured Blastocatellaceae bacterium
GGATGTTTTGGGTTTTATGCCCGGCGACGACCGCAAACTGGCGAGTTGGGCGCAGATCGTCGAATATTTTCAAAAACTCGATGCCGCGTCCGACCGCGTAAAATTTGAAGAAATCGGCAAAACGACTCTTGGCGCGCCTTTTGTTTATGCGACCGTTTCCGCGCCGGAGAATTTGAAAAATCTCGCAAAATATAAAGAGATCAACAAAAAATTAGCCGATCCGCGCCTGATAAAATCGAACGACAAACAGGCGCAATCGCTTATCAAACAAGGCAAAACGATTGTTCTGATAACCTTCGGGATTCATTCGACGGAAGTCGGTTCGACGCTTTCTTCGATGCTTATCGCGCATCGCCTTGCTTCCTCAAACGAGCCGGAAATTAAAAAGATTCTGGAAAATACGATTATTTTGCTCGTGCCGAGTTTGAATCCTGACGGCGTTGATATTGTTAAAAACTGGTATGACAAAACTTTGAACACGCCGTTTGAAGGAACTTCGCCGCCGGAGCTTTATCACAAATATGTCGGACACGACAACAACCGCGATTGGTATGCTTTTACGCAGGTCGAAACGCAATTGACGGTTGATAAAATCCACAACGAATGGCATCCGCAGATCGTTCACGACATTCATCAGCAAGGCACGCACGGCGCGAGATTTTTCGTGCCGCCGTATCAACCGCCGGTCGAACCGAATGTGCCGAAGGAAATCGTCGAAGGCTACACGGAACTCGGTTCGTTTATCGCCAAAGACCTGCGCGGCAAAGGTTTTCAGGGAATTACGACCGATACGAGCTACGACGCGTGGACACCGGCGCGCGCCTATTCGCATTATCACGGCGGCGTGCGGATTTTGTCGGAAACCGCTTCCGCCAGACTCGCAACGCCGATTGAAGTAGAATTCGACGAACTGCGCGGCGGTCGCGGAGTTGACCCGAAAACCGCATCCGAAAACTTCGCGCCCGTCTGGAAAGGCGGCGCGTGGACTCTGCGCGACATCACGAATTTTATGTCGGGCGGCGCGTTCAGTTTGCTCAATCACGCGGCGGATAATCGCGAAAAATGGCTTTCGAGATTTTATGCGATTGGGAAAGAAGCGACTCGACCGCGAAAAGATGGTGAATTATCTGCTTTTATATTTGATGATTCGGCTAGACGTCATAGTCATTTTATTGAAGGTATATTGAATCGAAGCGGCGTTGAAATTACAACAGTTGGAGAGTTTGAACTTGAAGGTAAGAAATATCGAAATGGTACAAAAGTTATATTTATGAATCAGCCGTACGGAAATTTTGCAAAGGCTATGATCGAACCACAGATTTACCCAAACTTGTTTGACAAAAATAGCAATCCAATACCACCCTATGATGTTACGGCTCATACTCTATCCTTACTTATGAATGTAAACTTTCGTCCGGTTTTTGGTTCATTCAAGTTTCCTGAAGTTAAAGCTGAAAATGGGACAGGAGTAGGTAGAGGAATAGGCATCGGAATGCCGGACTGTGAAAGACGAAACTACGGAATTTATCAATCAAGAGTTCCGTCAATGGATGAAGGATGGACTCGTTGGGTATTTGAAAAATATAAATATATGCTCCCGGTTGACTTTTTATGTTATTCATATATCACAGTAAACTCAACAAAAGATTCAGAGATAAAGGATAATAATATTTTAAAGAATAAAGCAGTTATTTTCCCCGACCAATCGCCGAATCAAATCTTGAACGGCTATGCGAAGGGAATGATGCCCGATGAATTCACAGGCGGCATCGGCAAAGAAGGCGTGGAAAATTTGCGGAAATTCGTTGAAGCGGGCGGAACGCTTGTTTTTCTCAATCGCGCTTCAAATTTTGCGATCGAACAATTCGGTTTGCCGGTGCGGAATATTACCGAAGGTTTGCCGCGCAAGGATTTTTATATTCCCGGCTCGATTTTGCGGACGGAAATTGACACGAATCACCCGATTGGTAAAGGAATGCCGAAAGAATCAATCGCGTGGTTTGAAAATTCGCCCGCGTTCGAGATTACGGAGAGCGAAGATACAAATGTCGAAATCATCGCCCGTTATCCGGCAAAAACGGAAAACATACTGCTTTCCGGCTGGGCTTTGGGCGCGGAAAAACTGGCGGGCAAAGCCGCGCTCGTTTCGATCAATATCGGCAAGGGCAGAATCGTCCTTTTCGGTTTCCGCCCGCAGTATCGCGGTCAATCTCTGGCGACTTTTCCGCTGCTTTTTAATGCGATCTCGGAATAATTAAACACATAGAAACATAGGACATAATAGTTGGTAATTTTCTATTTTAAGCGGTTTATAAATCTTAAATTACATGAGGCGCGATATAAGCCGTCGAAGACGGCGATGATATTTGTAGCCCATAACGCCAGTTATGGGAACAAGTTAGAGATAAAGTGCAAGCAGTTGAAAACTGCGACATATATTTTATGCCGCCATTTTCAATGGCTTATACAAAAATTCAATCATTTTCCCACGATTTGCATCGTGGGCTACAAATATAACGTCGGTTTCACCGACTAAATCTGAATTTCTTACGTCGCGCCTCACGTTGAATTGTTTAATTTCTGACCTAAAAAAATCTATGTTTCTATATGTTTAAAATAATCTAATGAACGACTTACAGGAATATTTCGGCAACATTGATATTTATCTTTTCGACCAGATTCTGAAAGGCAGATTTTCGGATGAAATGAAAATTCTCGATGCGGGCTGCGGCGCGGGGCGCAATCTTGTTTATTTTTTGCGAAACGGCTTCGAGGTTTTCGCGGTTGATCAAAACCCGGATGCAATTTCGCAGATCAGACAAATTGCCAATGTTTTAAACCCGAATCTTGCGCCGGAAAATTTTCAAGTCTCAAAGGTTGAAAACTTGCCTTTTTCAAATGAAGAATTCGACGCGGTGATCAGCAGCGCGGTTCTGCATTTTGCGGAAAATGAAGCGCATTTCAATGCGATGTTTGCGGAAATGATGCGCGTCTTAAAACCCGGCGGAATGTTTTTTGCGCGGCTCGCTTCATCAATCGGCATCGAAAATCTGATAACGCCGACCGTTGGCGGCAGATATTTTCTGCCCGACGGCTCGGAAAGATTTCTGGTTGACGAAAACATTCTTGTTTCTCTAACCGAAAGCTGCGGCGCAATTTTGCTCGAACCGATAAAAACTACCAACGTCCAGAACCTGCGCTCGATGACAACCTGGGTTTTTCGGAAAAATCCGGCGTAAAATTTCTATTCCGCTCAAAACCACACTTTTTAAATTCAAACGAAAATTTATTTCTCCAAAACTTGTAAAACTGCGAAGTTTTTCGCAGTAAAAGGCTTTTTTTCGCAGTTATTTCCTTTATCCGTACGAAGTTAGAATCAGAAATTCAAATAAATTGCTGATTAATTCTGCAAAGCGATTTGCGGAATATCTGTTGCGTTACTACAAAATCAGGAAGCCGCAAGCTTTAGCAAGACCGTTGAAAACATTTGTAACATAGGTGAAATTTATGATTTAAGAATAATCCTTAAATTACTTTGCGACGTAAATTGGTAATGAACTAATGTTCTTATATGTGGTTCGTCGCACGGAATTTTGAGGCAATCCAAGATATTATTCATTTACCCGTTTTACCGGTCTTTATAAATAAAAAAGTAGATTTTTCTAGGTCGGCATTAAATCTTAAGCGGTAATTCCCAATTTCTATCGTCGAGAGACAAGGGGCAGATATGGAAGGTCTAAATAATGTAAAAACCCGAAACCAATGCGCTGAATGCGATCTGCAATCGAGAAGTTTTTTTTGCGAACTTTCTCGGAATAATTTGCAAAATTTCGAACCGCTTAAAATAACCAATTACTATGCGAAAGGCAGCCGGCTTTTTACCGAAGGACAGCCTTCAAAGGGTGTTTATCAGCTGTGCGGCGGGAGCGTAAAACTCTCTACCTGTTCAAAGGACGGAAAAGTGATCATTCTGCATATTGCCGAAGCCGGAGACATTTTAGGCGTGAGCGCAACGGTTTCCGAATCGCTTTATATCGCCACCGCCGAAGCTCTAGAACCGTGCCGCGTAAATTTTATCGAAAAAAAAGTGTTTCTCAGGTTTCTCGAACAAAATCCTCAAGTATGTTTCAGCGTATTAAAGCAGTTGAGCCATGATTATCATACGGCGTGTCAGCAAATTTGTTCGCTCGGATTGTTTGCTTCCGTTGCCGATAAACTGGCGAGTCTTTTTCTCGGATGGTCTGATAAAGCCAGCGAAGACAGCGACGGGGTTCATTTAAAAATCGTTTACACGCACGAAGATATTGCCCAAATGATCGGCACATCGCGCGAAACCGTAACCAGAATTTTAAAGAATTTCAGAGAGCGGAAGCTGATAAAAAGAAGCGGTTCCGAATTAATTATTCCCGACCGCTCAAAACTCGAAGCCGCGATCGGTTCGAGGCAAAAAACAATTTAAGCGAAAAATGAATTTCAGATTTCAGATTTCAAATTTCAAAGTTCAAACCGAATCAAACCCGATTATTTTTAGGAAATTCTCTTAAATCTGAAATCTGAAATCTGAAATCTGAAATTATCAATAAATCTAAAAAATTCTTTTTGACGATTCATAACACGAACAAGCCTTGTCTTCGAGCCTTTGGCGGTCGAGAATAATAATGCTTCCGCGACCGGATTTTATGATTTTCTGTTCGCGCAGCAGATGGATGATGCGCGATACCGTTGCCCTTTGCGTGCCGATAAACTGCGAAACCTGCTCGTGTGTGATCTGTACGTTACGGTTTTCGCTCCGGTCCTGGAGCATCAGCAGCCAACTGCAAAAGCGTTTTTCGGCTAAATGATAACAGGTGCAGATAATTTTTTGCGAGGTCTGCTCCAGATAGTAATTAATATAATTGAGAATCACCTGGCGAAACCGGTCGTTATAATTAAATTCGTGCTTAAAGGCTTTCGATTTTATCCTCAGGGCTTTTCCCGGTACCGAGATCCGCATCCAGTTTTTTGCCATCGAAGAATCCAGAACGACTTCCAAACCCGTCACGCCTTCCTTGCCGATCATCGCAACCTCGGTCATTCTGCCGTCTTCCAAAATCTGATATTCGGATACGACGGAAGTTTCGGGAAAATAAACATAATTGATTTCATCGCCGTATTGATGAATTACTTCCTCGCTACCCAAGGAAAC
>CAYUGW010000335.1:0-5177 GCA_964444245.1 uncultured Blastocatellaceae bacterium
GTTCACGACCAATGATGTTTTTTCATATCTGAAAGATACACACGAATTCGTGCTTTATTACCCGAAAAATCTCGAACTCAAAAAACTGAAAGTTCCGGTCAGCGGCAAGCCTTTTATCGTCTTTGTTGACGATCAGCCGATCTATACAGGCGCATTTTGGAACGGCTTTTCCTCAATCTCATTTCGCGGCGTGGCGATTGACCTTTCAAATCTTGAGGGCGATTATCCGTTATTGAAACTCGAACTCGATTATCCGCCGCTGGCTCCGAAAAACATCGACTTCGATCCTCGACCGGACAAGCGGGTATTTGATGAATTAAAAAAATACTCGAGATTATACGAGCAGGTTTGGATGACGGGTAAATGTAAAAAAATCCGCGGTACCGGTAAACGGCGACAGAGTTATGTCTTTACTTTCGAGGTAATTTCAATAATCAAATCAACTTACGATAAAAGTGTTGTAAGTTTTGAAATTTTCGACGATTCAGGAAAATCTCTGCGAGAAGCAGTCGAAGCCGAATATTTATCAAACAGAAACACGGAAGAAAAATGGCGTTTTAATGCCGAAAAAATAATTTTACTAAAATTCCGGCGGCTGGTTTCGGATCAAGAGCAGCCTGTTTATCTGGATAATTTCGAGAATACATATTAAAAATTTGTTAAATGAAAAGATTGGATTTTACGATTCAGGAAGCGGGTTGTTTGCTTTACGTCGCCGACAGTGGTCTCGGCGGTCTTTCATTCGGCGAATTATATTCTGCGGATTGGAAAGATTTGACTTTGAAAAATGCTTTGATCGCAACTTCGCTTTATCAGGACGACGGTTATTCTGTCCGCGTCGTGCTTGGCGATTTATCAGCGGAAGAACAAACCGAATGGACGGCGAATGTTTCCTGGAAACTCGATCTAGAATCCGGCAAAATGGTCGTTTCGGGCGTTTGCGACGAAGATTTGGATGAATATTCGGAAGACTTCCCCGTTGCCGAAACGAACGGAGATTATCATTTGGGCTGTTTTGTCGAGATTCCGAATGGCGTATATCGCGTAAATATCTATTCGTATCCGCCGAACGATCTGTCCGGCGGTTGGATGGCGATTGAAGATGCGCGTTCATTTCGTACTTGTTTCGGCAGAAATTCCGATTTCAAATATGAAAAACCGCTCGATTATTTCAAACGCACACGACCGGGCGAAACGCCGCCCGCCTGGATCGAAGACGGTTTTGAAGATGCCCGGTTTCTCGATTTTTTGATTCAGCTTCAACCTTTGAGCGAGAATTTGGAAATTCCCGAATTTGAAGACGGGGACTGTCTTTTATGGCAGTATCGAAAACCGGAAATTTGTCCTGTCGGAATCAGAATTTAATTATTTAACTACCCGAACGGGTGGCGTTAAACACACGCCGGAAAATTATCCTTTTTTTGGTTTAACCAAAAATAAAAGGAGATCTACCCCGTGTCAAAATTTAATTTTTTATCATTTCAAACATTTTTAGCATTGATGGCATTTTGCGGAATTTTATTTCCGTTTTTCCAACTAAATCTTTTCAGTCAAACTGTTTCAGATAAAAAGGATTTTCCAATTTTCGAGAAACCGACCGAAAAAATAAAAGTTTCATTTGAAGAAAATCGCGGGCAATTCGACCCGAATGTGCGATTCGCGGCACGAACCGCAGGTTCGACACTGTTTTTAACTTCAACCGAAGCCGTTTATGTGCTTCCATTTGATGATATTTCAGACTCAGAGGTTAAAACTGCGGCGCAGGAAGAAGACGATCAAAAATCAAAAATCATAAATCATAAATCAACCCACGCTTTTGCACTGCGTATGAAATTTTCCGGCGCGAATCCCGAATCAACTTTTGCGGGCGAAAATATTAGTCAACAACGGACAAATTATTTCAAAGGCAGTGAAGAAAACTGGAAAACAGATATTCCGAATTTCGGTGCGGTTCGCTGCGAAAATGTCTATGAAGGAATCGGAATGCTCTGGCACGGACTCGAAAGCGGCGCGACGCGCTACGATTTTATCGTCGAGCCGTTTGCCGATCCGAATCAAATCACACTCGAATTTGAAGGCGCGGAAGATTTGGAAATCGATGCGGAAGGAAATCTCTTGATAAAAACGCCCGCCGGCATAATCAAACAGGTTAAACCCTTTTCTTTTCAGGAGTTCGGGGCAAACAAAAAAGAAATCGAAAGCGGATTTCGGCTTGAAGATAACAGTGTTAAGTTTAATTTAGGCAATTACGACCGCTCTAAACCCTTGACAATCGATCCGACCGTTACGCTCGATAATCTGGCATTTTCGACGTTTGTCGGTTCATTTGCCAATGATTCTGCCAACGACATTGCTGTTGATTCCAACGGAAACACATATATAACGGGCAGAACTCTCTCGCCGAGTTTTCCGACGACAGCCGGAACTTTCGATACGACGGCAAACGGCATTGAAGATGTCTTTGTCACAAAAATAAATGCCAGCGGCACAGGCATCGTTTTTTCGACCTTTCTCGGCGGCGGTTTTTATGACGAAGGAAACGGAATCGCGGTTGATGAAAGCGGCAATGTTTATGTCGCGGGAACGGCAAGCAGTTCTTTTCCGACAACCGGCGGTGCTTACGACACGACTTTTAACGGCGGTGTAGATGTTTTTGTGTCGAAATTGAGTCCGAACGGTTCGAGTTTGATTTATTCGACATATATCGGCGCGGCGAATTTTGACAGTGCCACCGATCTGGCGATTGATTCGGGTGGAAACGCTTATATTGTCGTACGAACTTCGGATGCCGGAGTTCCCTATCCGACCACAACGGGCGCGTTTGACACGACTTTTAACGGAGTTGACGATGTTGCCGTAACTAAACTGAACCCAACAGGAACGGCTCTGATTTATTCGACTTTTTTGGGCGGTTCTTCGATTGATAACGGCAGATCGATCGCCGTCAATGCCAACGGCGAAGCCTTTGTCAGCGGTTCGACTACCGATGCAGCGATTAATTTTCCGACTACTGCCGGGAGTTACGATCCCGTACACAACGGCGTTACAGATTTTTTCGTCACCAAACTTAATGCGAGCGGCAGCGGACTGATTTATTCGACATTTATCGGCGGTCCGGGAATAGATAATGCCAACGGTCTGGCGATTGACCTTGCCGGAAACGCATATATCGTCGGAAATGTCAGTCCGGGTTTTCCGACAACAGCCGGCGTTTTCGATACAACAATCGCCGGAAGCTCCGAAATCGGTGTCAGCAAATTAAGTCCGGATGGTTCAACGCTTGTTTATTCGACTTATTTGGGCGGAAATCAGGGCGAAACGGCAAACGCGGTGGCAGTTGACGCTTTCGGTAATGCATACATTGCTGGAAATAATTTCGGCGGCGATTATCCGACAACTGCCGGAGCATTCGACACAACTTTTAACGGAAGCAACGACGCGATTTTGACGGTTTTAAATCAAAACGCCAGTGCTTTGATTTATTCGACTTATCTAGGTGGCGGCGGAAGCGATTCGGCAAATGATGTCGCGCTCGATAATTTCGGAAATGTTTATCTGACCGGACAAACTTCTCTGTCCGGTGCGGCTTTTCCGACAAGCTCCGAAGCATTTCAAAGTTTTAACGGCGGCGGCAGCGATGCTTTTGTCACTAAATTCGGCGATTTTGTCATCGGCGGAAAAGTCATAGACACCGCCGGAATCCCGCTTTCGAATGTTTTGGTCGCAATGAGCGGACAGGTTTCCGGCAACGTCATAACCGGTGAAGACGGTCGTTTCGGTTTTCTCAATACCGTCCCGGGCGAACCGCACGCGATTTCCGCCAGCCGTTCCGGTTATTCGATAAATCCCTCGATTTTTAATATTGCAAGTCTGAACAACAACCGAGAATTGATTTTTGTCGGCGCGGTCGGCTCGCCGACGGGCGGAAGCGGCGGAACTCTCAGGTTTGAAAATCTCTCATATTCAAAAGCGGAAAACGGTATTTCCATAAATATTAAAGTTGAAAGATCGGGAAAAATCACTGAATCAGAACCCGTAACCGTTGATTATTCAACAATAAACGGAACAGCACTTGCCGGACAGGATTTTATCGAAACAAACGGTGTTTTGACTTTTAATCCGCTTGAAACTTCAAAAACGATTACGATCCCGATTATCAACGACACGACGCTCGAACCGCGTGAAAATTTCTCCGTCGTTCTAAGCAATCCGACAAATAATGCCGATATTGATCCGGGCGGCGGGGAAACAACCGTAAATATTCTCGATGATGATTTATCGAACGGAGATTTATTGATCAGCGAATTTCGCCAGCGCGGACGGCTTGGTGCAAACGATGAATACGTTAAACTCTTTAATCCCAATGATTTCGATGTAACCATTCAAACGGCGGACGGTTCGGGCGGTTTAAGTCTTTTAAGAGCAAACGGCGAAGTTTTAACAACCGTTGCAACGATTCCGAATCTTGTAACAATCGCCGCCCGCGGGCATTATCTTTTTACAAATAACAACCCGAACGGTGGATTTTCGCTGATTGATTATCCGACCGGAACAGGAACGACCACAGCGGTCGGCGACCGCACTTTTTCGACGGATATACCGGATAATTCAAATCTCGTGTTGCTGAACACTTCAAACGAAAAGAATTTTACGCCTTCAAACAAGATCGATGCGGTCGGTTTTGAAAATTCGGTTTGGACGGAAGGATTTCATCTGCCGAAAATCGGCGCAGAAAATGCCGAGATGAGTTTTGTACGAAAATTCAGTGTCAACGGTTTGCAGGACACGAACAATAATTCGGCGGATTTTCTGCTTGTGGATAATCACGCACGCACTTTTCCCGGACAAGATCAGACAAAAATTTATTCCGCGCTCGGCGCACCCGCGCCGGAAACTTCGGAAAGTCTGCGTCTTTTTAATTCGGTTCAGGTATCAATCGAAGAATTCGGCACATCAATTTACGATTCCGCCCCGATTCCCAACGGAGCGCAAGGAACTTTGACCGTTTATCGAAAAATCACGAATAATACGAATCAAACGATTTCGGCAATGCGTCTGCGGGCGTTTGATTTTCCGACCGCCGGGAGCATTTTGCAGAGAAAATATTCGTCGCGTCCCGATTTCCGGCTTTTAAGTTCGCTTGATTCAGGCTTTTCGATCAAGGGCGTAACGCTGGC
>CAYUGW010000336.1:0-5150 GCA_964444245.1 uncultured Blastocatellaceae bacterium
CGTCCTTTTCGCTTTCGAGATTTACCTGCTTTAATTTCGGCGAATAGAGTTTTACATGGCGAACAGGTTTTCCGAGCGTTCCGATTGGAAATTTGAAATCTTCCAGAGTTTTGCGCACGAAAATTCCCGTCGTGTGAATTCCGCGCGTCAAATCTGTTTTCCGATCAACCAGCAAAACGCGCGCGCCGCGCGCACTGAGTAGTCTGGCGCATTGCAATCCGGCAAGTCCTGCACCGACAATTACAACTTCAAAACTTTTCATCGCTTTATTTTCCTTTCATCGCATTAATTAACGCTTCCATATGATTCAAATATCGATTCAAAGCCTCGCGTCCTGCGTTTGTAATTTTGTATTCGGTCAACGGAACTCGTCCGTTAAATGATTTCAAACATTCGAGATAGCCCGCATCTTCCAATTTTCGCGCGTGAACGCTGATATTGCCGTCCGTCGTATTCAGAAGATTTTTCAGATCGGTAAAACTCAATTTTTCATTTGCCGCGAGTGCCGAAATTATTCCCAAACGCATTCGTTCGTGAATAATTTTATCGAGTTCGTTTGAAATATTCTCCGCCGCTTTTTCGACCTTCGTCAGTTTCGTTTTGGAAATGTCTTCCGAATTCTCTATTTTTTTTGCCAAATTGCTATTTGCCATAATTTCCACTTCCACCAAAGCGAATCAACTTTTATTTCTCAAAGTGAAAAACTTTTTCACATTTTCACTTTTTAAAACTTTTTCACTTTCTAGCCGCCATATTTCCGGGCGACGATCGCACCGAAAATAATGTGCAAAACGCCGAAACCCAAAGCCATCATCAAATTGCCGTAAGAAACGGGCAGAAAAATCGAGATCGTGCCGAGCGCGATAAAACTCCAACCCGCAAACGGCACGATTCGCACCGAGTTTGCGCCGCCGCAAACGACTGCCGCGCCGTAAAGGAGCAGCCAGATGCTCGGCATTTCGTAAATCCAGCCGTTTTTGTAAAACATCGCCGAAAGAACCGCACCGATGATGAGCGGCGGTGCAAAACCGAACGCAAATTTTCGCGCCGGCGCACTATTTAAAGGAGTTTCAGCAATTTTCGATTTCTGCCACATCGCCAGAAGTCCGATAAAAAAAGCTAAGACGGCTTCGACAAGCCACGTTACAAGCCAAAATCGTGCATTCGTTTGATAGAAGGCGACAACGCTCGCGCCGATTGCCGTCGCGCCCATCAAAATTCCGCCGTAACCCGGAACACTCGTAAATACCGCCGAACGCTCCATTGTTTCGCGGATAAACTGCAAATTGTCAAAAGCCCGGTCGCCGATATTGACCGGTTTGTTTTCTTCTTTTCGACTTGCCTGTATCTTTGCCATACAATTAATAAACCTACGACAAGCAATGTTATTTGTCAAGAACTTTATATTATAAAGTATAATATGAAAATTATCTAGCGTTTGACAAGCGTTTGGAGTCCTGCCTTTAGCTCGACTTTATCCAAAATGAAGAATGATATTTGAAAACAGAATGCCGAACAAGTAAGTTTATTTTGATATTTTCCGACCAGAGAAAAGTCAAAAGGAACTCGAACTATGAACAGAATTCTGATGAAATTTGTTATAGCATTTGCGCCGCTTTTTTCCAAGCCGGTGTTTGAGAAGGTCAAAGTTTTAATTGTTGGGGCGATTCTTTCGCCGGCATCACGCGCACCGTTACCAATGCTCTGCGCGTGATGGGTTTCGGGCGGGGAGAAGAATTTTCTGAAATATCATCGCGTTCTCGCTCGCGACAGCGAAAGGAATTTATCGGGATGCGGTGCGCTCGTCGGATTCATTTTTTGTTAAAGCCAGTGGCTTGCGATGGCTCTCCTTTATGTTGCTGGCGGAAGTTTCCTTTGCTAAAAGAGTATGGGCATTACCGTTTTTGACTGTTTTGTGTCCGTCCGAAAGGTATCACACCGAGTGCGGGATTCGGCATCGGAAACTGACTGAGCGGGCGCGGCAGGCGATACTTTGGATTTGGAAATGGCTGCCTGAAAGGGAGTTGATATTTGTCGGCGATTCGAGTTTTGCTGCTATTGACTTATTAAATGCGGTCAGAGAAAAAGTCGGGATGGTGACTCGTTTGCGCCTGGATGCCGCTTTGTATGAAGCGGCGGAGAAGTTGGAAAAAAGAGCGATTGGGCGCGGCAGGCAAGAAAGGCAAAAGATTGCCGAATTTAACGGAAGTTATAAAAGATGAGCGTACCGTTTGGGAAACGGTTACGGTTAATCGGTATGGCACAGAACGCGAGATACTGCTGGCAAGCGGCAGCTTCGGTCTGGTTTCACTTCGGGAAACAAGCTGTGCCGATTCGGTGGGTGAAAAGTGCGTGATCCGCTTGGGATATTTGAAACACAAGCCGCGCTTTGCACAAAGCAGGAAGCTGAACCCAAGCAAATCGTTGAGTGGTTTATCCGGCGGTGGCAGGTCGAAGTCACTTTTGAAGAGTCGCGGCGGCATTTGGGAATTGAAACGAATCGGCAATGGTCGGACAAAGCGATAAAAAGAACCACGCCGTGTTTGTTCGGCTTGTTTTCGCTCGTTGCAATGATGGCGGAGGAGTTATCAAACAGCGGAAAATGAGTGGGAGATGATAAAAATACCACGCACATTTTTTTATACTCTGACAGACACGCTCTGCTTTGCCGCTTAATTTGGATAAATTCGCGCTAAGGTCGCTCCACGGAAATTTCGACCGAATCCCAACCGCCTGCCTGCGGCACGACCATATTGGCTTGTGCGCTCGCGGGTGCAAATATAATGCTCGCCGCATCGTTTGTTTCATTCGGCATCATTCCGAAGACGCTTCCCGACGGGCTGTTTAATTTCAGCTTTAAGGATTTGCCGCCGACTTTCGCCCTGATCCGGTAGCGTCCGAGCGGAATGTTGTTGATTCTGAAATAGCTCTGAAATCCCGCTTTTTTGCGGATAATGAAAGTCTGCGCCGCAACCGCGCCGAACATTTCGTCTTCCGGCACAAGCGTAATTTCGAGAATCGAATTTTCGGGAATAGCGTGCGCCGGCGGGCGATTGTCGCTTGCTTCAAACGCTGCGTATCCAATCGAAAGCGAGCCGCCGTAATAGCTTGCCGCCAGACGCGGATTTTCCTGCGCTTTTGCGCGGCTCGTGATACCGTAAGGTAAAAGGACAAAATTTTCGACCGCGCCGTCCATCGTAACGAAGCTGTCGAGGGTGCCGTCCGCCGGATGCAAACCGAGCGCGGCGAGACCGCCTTCGCCCCATTCGAGTGCATAGCCCGCATTATAGAAATGCGCCGAGCCTTTCGGCACGGAAAATTCGTAATAACCTTTCGCGTCCGTCTTGCCCTGTGCGCCGGAATACATTCCTGCCAGATACGACGAGCGCACGCCGATCGCCGCCCCCTGCAGGGGTTTTCCCGTCCAGTCTTTAACAAAACCGCGCACGAATCCGGCTTTCGGTTTCAGCGCGGAAAACGCGGGCAAGGCGGGCATTTCGCTGCCCATCACATTTACAAAACCGTCGTCTTTTCCGACATCGAGAATTTTCGCCGATGAATTATTTTTCGCGCCGGAATCAATCGGCGGCGAATTATTTTTACGACCTGCCGCATGTGTCTTTTCCGCGCCCGAAGCAAATACTTCGGTTAAAGCAAGAATCAGAGCCTCGTCATCCTCGACAAAAAATCCGAGAACAGCGCGGCGTTTCGGTTCTTGTGTAAAAAGACCGAAAAATTCCAGTTTCTCGTCGCCCTTGCCGCTCGCTTCGTAGTTCCAACCGCTCGCCTGCCATTCGTTTCTAATTTTTCCGGTTAAGAAGCCCGTCGCACTCGCTTTTTTGGAATTTTTTGTCCAAACCAAAACTTCCCGCTCTCCGCCGACGAGCCGTTCTTTACTTGTCGCCACCAAACTTTCAAAGGCTTCATTGATTTCATTCGGAATACTCGCCGGCAGAACGCGCATCGCGCCCGCCGGAAGTTTTGATTCCGTGATCGAAGATATTGCCGCCGGTTCGGTTTCTTCCTGCGCTAAAATTGCCGTAAAAGCCGATAAAATAATAATTGATAAAAATATTGATTTCTTTAACATTGAAAAGTTTCCTCAGTGAAATATATTTGCCGGATTTTTTTTCCGGCTCTCTGATTTGTAACGCGCAGGATTCGGCAAAAAAGTCTCACGTCTTTTGCAAAATAAAAAAGAGAGACTCCTTGTTAGAATCCATCTCAAAAATAAAATATTTGGTTAAGCAAGCGGTCTTTGACCGCGTTTCACCATTAAATTATACGGGAAACGCGGTCTTGAGAGCGGCTCACTAAACTGGCGGGTTAGTATTTTTGAGATAGCATTCTAAATGCCTCTCTTTTCGGGAAAATATTTGTAAGAAACTTTAATTGAACTTCAATTCCATGGCATCAAAATCGAGCGTCATCTGCTCGAATTGGTTGATCAGAGTTTGTCCGAGATTGCCGTAAAAAAAATTGCTCTGATTATTAAAGATTTCCGTGACAACCAAAATTTCCGAAAACTTGGCGGTTTTGCCGCCGATTTCCAGATGCATATCTTTTAATTTATGCGCCGTAACTTCGCGGTTGCCGCCCGCGCCGCCGAATTTTGCCTTTTGCGGTTCGGATTGTTTTTTGATTTCTTCCGTTTCCGCTTTATAAAACGGCGCGTAAAGCGTCGAAGAGGTTGCGCCCGAATCAAAGACAAAGATCATTCGTTTGCCTTTATAAACTCCTGAAACAAGCGGAAAAAGTCCTTCGAGCAGCATATTCGGCTGAGATTTTTTTGCTGTTTTTTTTGCCGCAACCAGAATCTTATCGTCGCGCGAAAGCGTGATGCGACCGAGCGATTTGATGACCGGAAAACCGATGATCGCGTGAATTTGATAATCAATCTGCGGAAAATATAAGGACTTATCTTCCATCACGAGAAAAACCGCGTTTTTAATAATCACGTTTCCGATCTTGATTTCCGGCGCGACGGCGATTTTCGATTTTACATCTATATCGGTCGAGGAACCGACCGATACGTCCGCTTCGATGATTTTCAAACCGAGTTTTTCGGCGGTTGAAACGGTCATCGTCGAAAGATTCGCGCCCGTATCGAAAACAAAATCTATTTTCTGCGCACCGGATTCGACCGGAAT
>CAYUGW010000337.1:0-5142 GCA_964444245.1 uncultured Blastocatellaceae bacterium
TCGCCGCCGATGCCGAAGGAATTTACGCGCTGATCGCCTTCGGTTTTCGCCGCTTTCGGACGTAAAATCTGCCAGTGATAATTTTTCTGTGAATTATTTTGCAAAACGGTCGGTTTTCCTTCCGCGTCAACACCGATCAGATCGAGTTTTCCGTCGCCGTTCGTTTCGGCAAAAGCGGAGATTTTTCCGGAAATATTATTTTCCGCCGGCAAAAAATTTCCGTCTTTTCCGGCGAGATAAAGCCTTGTTTCGCTTTTATTTATAAGAAGAATGTCGTTTGCACCGTTGTTGTCGAAATCGGCGATTTTTATTTTTTCGGCGTTAAAATCGGTTTTAAAAAGTTCTGCCGTTTCCCAATCCGCGCCGCTAACTTTATCGGTAATTCGCCAAACCGCGCCTTTTTGCGAAACGATCAGATCGAGTTTTCCGTCGCCGCTGCCGTCGCCGACCGCGATTGCCGAAACTTGTTCCGAATCCGGCAGATTTCTTTCCTTAAAAAGTCCGCCGCGTTCGTTGGAAAAAAAGCGGATTTTGCCGTTTTCTTCCAGAAAAACCGCATCCGAATCGCCGTCTTCGTCCAGATCAGCCCAGGCAAAATCGCGTATATTCGGCACATTTGCAAAAGGTTTCAATGCGGAAAAACTTCCGTCCGCATTATTTTGCAAAACTGTTCCGTCGCTTAAAATTAAATCCAGATCGCCGTCCGCTTCGACATCGAGCGTCCAAACGCCGGAAAAAGATTTTTGCAAAATCTCATTCGGCAATTTCGTGTTTGCCGTAATATCTTCGAAATTTCCGCCGTCAGTTTGCCGGAAAAGCCGAAATCCTTTTTCGTTTGCGATGGCGAGATCGTTTTTGAAATCGTAATCGAAATCAAAGGCAGCAATTTGATTCGGATTGGAAAGCGAAACGGGCAAAATTGCTTTTCCGACGTGCGTTTCTTTTTCGTCAGACCACGCAATCACGGGCGGATTTTCGCTGTTTAGAAAAACGGCTTTAGCAAAATTCGCTTTAACATTTTCCGTAGAAACTGCTGAAAATGTTAAAGCCGTGTCGGGTTCGGCGGGTGAAAAATCGGGCGCGGGAAGTTTTAAGGGTTTTAAGATTGCTTCGCCGAGCGTCGTGTTTGACGGCTGAATTTCGGCAATCGCGGCGCGAAATTCCGGCAGGCGAAGCAAGACGTTGCGGAAATATGTAACCTGCGTCGAAGCATTTCGAGCATCGGTTTCGTTTGCCGCTTTTTGCAGATTTATAAATTGTTCTTTGATTTCCGCATCGAAATTTGCGGATCGCGGCGCGATTTCCGCGACGATTTTTTTCAAAGTTTCGCCGTCGTTTTGCTTGGCGGCGATTCGCGCAACTTCGAGTTGAATTGATAAATTTTCCGGTTTTTCGCGGTAAATTCGTTCAAAAAGTGTCCGTGCTTCCGCATCGTTATTGGCGCGTTCTTTTTCTCTGGCAAGCGTGTAGATTGATTTTACGTCTTTCGGATCGAGTTCGATGGCTTTATTAAGATTTTCAATCGCCTTCTCAAAATTTCCGCGCTGAGTCGCCAAAACCGCCGAATTTGAATAAACAAGCGCGTTTTCCGGCGCAAGATTTTTTGCCGTTTCGAGCGATGTTTCGCTGTTTTCGTAATCTTTCTGACGAAGCTGCAAAACGCCGAGATTGTTCCAGATCGCCGGTTCGCCGTTTGCCAGTTCAGCGGCTTTCGTCAGTTCGAGATTTGCGCGTTGATCGTCGCCGGCTTGCATCGCGGCAAGCCCGACGTAAAACGCCGAAACCGCCGATTTATAATTTTCCGTAGATTTTTCCGGCACAGAAGATGTCTGACACGCCGAAAAAACGAGCAAAAAAACAATTGTTAAAAATAAACTTTTAAACTGCATTTCAAGAAAATTTCAAATCAAACAAACTCACCATTCACATTTCACCATTAAAAAGTTATCTGCTTTTCGCCCGGAATAAAAGGCATCGGCTCTCTGCCTTCGCGGATGTAATAGAATTTTCCGGCTTGAATGTCTTTCAAAACTTGCGGTGCGCTGCCCGCCCAATAAATCGTCAATTCGTCAATTTTTTCGTTTTGCCCGAGTCCGAAATGAACGCGAAGATCGCTGACCGAAAGATAACTTTGCGCGCCCATTATCTGCCGTTGGATCGTTTTATCGCCGATTTTCGCGACAAGCCGCGTGCCGATTGCGCTGCGGTTCGCCTTTTCGCCTTCGAGCCAGAAAATTATAAAATTTCCGATGTCGGCGGTTTTATTCAAAGCGACCTGCGCCGTATCGCCGTTGTTCGAAGTGATATAATCCAAAGCTCCGTCGCCGTCCAGATCAGCCGTCACCAGTCCGCGGCTGACTTTTTTTACCTGCAGCGCACTGCCCGCCGCTTCGCTGATGTCCTGAAATCTGCCGTTCCCGAGATTTTCGTAAAGCGTGTCGTTTTGAGCAAACGTAACGGTGTCGGAATTTTGTTCGATATTGTCTTCGATATGCCCGTTGGCAACGATCAAATCTTCGTCGCCGTTATTATTGGCATCGAAAAAATCAATGCCGAAAGACAAACGCCGCCGCGAAGACGCGCCGACTCCGACCGCATCGGACATCTCGAAAAAAAGCAGAGGTTCTTTCTGTGTGTAAATATCCGTAACTTCGTCCTGATAGGTCGTAACGGTAATATCGAGCAAGCCGTTTCCGTCATAATCCGAAAAATCAACGCCCATACTGCCTTCTTCGTGTCCGATTTCGCTGTAAGCGACTCCGGCAAGCTGGGCGATTTCTCTGAAATTTCCGCCGCCTTCATTGATCCAGAGGTGATTTGCTGCGGTGTCGTTGGCAACGAAAATATCCTGATCGCCGTCCAGATCAATATCGCCGATTCCGATTGCCAAACCTTTGCTCGGCAATTTATCCAAACCGGCTTTTCGGCTGATGTCAGTAAATTTTCCCGTGCCGTCATTTTCCCAAAGCTGGTCGGCAACGCCTTGATACATCACCGGAGTCGGATAAATAAGAAGTTTGTTGCGAAAGGCTTTTTGCTGTAAATCTTTGTTGTAAACTACATATTTTACAACAAACAGGTCAAGATCGCCGTCGCCGTCGTAATCGAAAAATCCCGCACTTGTCGCCCATTCGCCGTCGGGTTTTATGCCGGATTGTTCGGTAATGTCTTCAAATCTTTCACCCGTGTTTCGCAAAAGCCGGTTGTTGCCGTGATAATCGGTCAGAAAAACATCAATCCAGCCGTCGTTATCAATGTCACCGACCGCCACGCCTTGCCCGTAACCCGTGCTTGTTAAATTCCATTTTTCGGTTTGATCGGTAAAATTTCCTTTGCCGTCATTGATATAAAGCCGGGTTTTAGTCGCTTCGGTGCGTTCGCTCACGCCGATTTCGCCGCCGCCGACAAAAATCACGTCCGGTGCGCCGTCGCGGTTGAAATCGGCGATTGCCAAGCCGCTTCCCATTATTTCCGGTAAGAGTTTGGCGGCGGTGCGCGTCGGTTCGTGTTTGAAATTGATGCCGCTCGGCGCGGTTGCTTCGTCAAATCTGATTTTTGTTTGAATTTGCGTATTTTGTGTGTTTGCATCATTTACGCCTTGATTTTGACAGGCGTTCAGGCAAACAAACATTACCAAACCGAAAAATGTTAAAGATATTCGTTTCATTATTTTTTAAATTTTTCCAATTCTTTAAGCGCGGCTTCGGCTTCCGTTTTCATTCCCATCGCTTTATACGATTCGGCAATATATTGATAAAGCGCGGGTTTGTTTTTCTCCTGTGCGTCGGGCAGAATCCGGTTTGCCAAAGAAATTACTTCGGAGTATTTTTTTTCCGACCAGGCAGTTTGCAGTTCGTAAATCAGACCGACATTTCTGATCGAGCGGGATTCGAATTCTTCCGCGTTACGGTGAATTTCCGCCGTTTTTTTGCGGAATTCTTCGGCTTTTTCCGGATTGTTGTTTGCCGTATATGCCCGGCTCAAGGTGTTGGTTGCCGTCGAATTCAGCGGATGAATCGCAAACGCTTGTTCCAAAACTTCAATCGTTTTCGGGTAATTTTTCTGCCGGAAATAGATCAATCCGCGCGTCGTCATCTCATCTATTCTTTTTTCGCTGACGATTGTTTCCCAAATCCGGTCGAGATATGCGGCGGCTTCGTCGTTTTGTCCGAGATGAAAATAGCCGAAACCCAGTAAACTGTTAAAATCGGCATCATTCGGATTTGCGTCCGTCAGCGGCTTAAACATCGCGATCAAATCCTCATAACGCCCTAATTTCAGATAAACTTTTCCGAGATTCAGTTGATCGGCGCGGGTTCTTCGTTCGGCGGGAATTTCGTTGATAAATTTTTCCAGCAAAACCCAATCTTCGCGTTTGACCAGCGCACTTTGATAGATATTTCTGACCTGTTCCGCCTGCGGATATTTTTCGTAAATTTTCCTGAGCGATTCGAAATCCGCCGGAAGCAGAGGCTGTTCGGTTGATAAATTGCGATTGATCCGCGTGATTTCAGCCAGAGCCTGTTTGTCTTCGGCAAGCAGAATTGCATCATCTTGTTTTGTATCGTTTTGACAGGAAATGCCGGACAAAATTAAAGACAGAATTAAGATGAATTGAATTATAAAATAATTTACACGAAAAGTTTTCAGCATTTCGGCTAATTCTAATATTTGCCGCTTTGAAATGCAATTAACTAAAAAAAAGCGGTGCGCCCCGTGCTGAACGCATCGCTTCGTAAAGTTTAAGAAAAATAAAAGGGAATTTACATCGCGCCTTCGTCCGCCGACGGACCGTAAAGCGCGGGAACGGGAATATCATTAAGCCGCAGATAAACCGAAAGCTGTCCGCGATGATGAAAGATGTGATTGAAAACCATTCCGCGCAAAACCTGTATTTTCGGCATTTCAAAATAAATCTGCTCGCCGTTGCGCAGTTTCCAGTTTTGCATAAATATGTCTTCGGACGAAACATTCTGCAAGGCTTCGACCGCTTCGGCAAGATGTTTGTCAAAATATTCGACCAATTCGGCAGTCGTTTTCGGCTCGAACGGTTTGTAATCAATCGTCGCAAAATCGAGTTCATTCTTTTCGACGGTTTCCTTTACCCAGTCCGACATTTCCGCAACGTGAACCGCCAGACGG
>CAYUGW010000338.1:0-5131 GCA_964444245.1 uncultured Blastocatellaceae bacterium
GCGCGAATCGCACGTTCACGATGTGATTATTACCAAAGAAGCCCCGAATTATCGCGTCGAAAGTTAAAAGAAAAAAGGTGAAAAAGTTTAAATGCCGATTAAAAAAAATCCAATAAGAGCTAACTCAAAAATACAAACCGACAGTTAAGCAAGCGGTCTTTGACCGCGTTTCACCGTTGATTTATAAGGGAAACGCGGTCAAAGACCGCTTGCTTAACCAAATATTTTATTTTTGAGTCAGTTTCTAGCTTTTTCACTTTTTCAACTTTTTCACCTTTTCACTTTACAAATTCATTTTCCGCAAAATTTCCTGAAACCGCGTATCGCCGCGCAGTTCGTCGAATATCGGATCAACACCGATAAACGGAAAGATAAAATTCAGAATTTCATAACGGGTTTTCGTTTCTAAAACGCGATTCAAACTTTCAATTGCCTTCTCCTTTTCGTTGAGCTGTTGATAACAAATCGCCGATGCATACCAATCGCTTGCAATTTGATTTTCAAGCAGTTTTTTGTCAGCAATTCTTTCCAGAATATTTTTCAATTTTCCGGCGGCAATCTCTTTTACGCCGCCTTTTTCAAAAGCATTTTTTAAGTCTGCCAAACATTTAATCTTTTTACTTTCATCGAAATTTTTACAATCCGTGAGAATCAGACTTTCAAACATTTCTTGTTCGCGCCCGAGTCTTTGGTTAAGTCTGAAAAGCCAACCATCGGCGATATGTTCTTCTAATAGAGCGGCTTTCCTAAAAAACACTTCCGCCTTTTCGTATTCCCGCGCAAAATAATAGACTTTCCCCAAATCCGAAATCATATTTGCCGAAGTCGGATCGAGTTCCAAAGCGCGGTTTAATTCTGCTTTGGCTTCGTCAAACCGACCTCGAATCGAAAGATAAGTGCCGCGCCAGTGATGCGCTTCGACCGAATTCGGGTCGAGTGCGACCGCCTTGTTCAAAGACTTTTCGGCTTCCGACCAATCCCACTCCAGAAACATTTTGATAAAACCGCGAACGGCGTGCGCTTCGGCTAAATCCGGGTCGAGTTCCAGAGCCTTATTGACGGTCGCTTCGGCTTCGCCCATCGCGTCGCCCATCGCGTATGCAGCCGCAAGTCCCGCCCAGGCTTTGGCAAATTTCGGATCGAGTTCGATGGCTTTTTTAAAAAATGTTCCGCCTTTCGACGTTTCGCGGCGGCGGAAAAAATACTCGCCCTGCAAATATAAAATGTATGCTTCCGTATTTTCGGTCGGATGTTTTGAAGTCTTTTGCGTTTTTAAGTTTAAAGCTAAGTTTTGGGCGGTTTGCATCGCCATCGCGTCTTGCAGGTTGAATATTTTATTTTCGGATTCCTCAAAAGAATTGCTCCAGATTTGTTTGCCGTCACCAATTCGAAACAGCCGAAGCGTAACGCGCAATTTGCCGTTAGCGCGCTGCAAAGTTCCGTCCAACACGGCATCAACGCCTAAACTTTTTCCGATTTCGACAGGTTCTTGATTTTCGTCGGAGTAACGGCTGACGGCATTTATCGAAATAACTTTTATTTCATCGAGTTGACCCAATCTCGTAATCAAAGCATCGGCAAAACCCAAACTGAGAGCCGTGTTTTCGCCCTTGTCCAAAGAGTTGAGCGGCAAAACGGCGATGGATTTAATCGGTTGCGCAGTTTTTCCATTGTTGTCATAAAAATAAAAACCGAAAGCGGCAGTCAAAATTGTCAGACAAAGACCGATCGAAATCCAAAAATACCTTGATTTTGCCGGCGAGTAATCGGCGGGAATGGTTTTAGCATTCGGCTCGACGGAATTTTCCAATTCTTCGATCAATGTGCGCGAGACCGAATGTCTTTCGACAATAACGCTGTCATTTTCATTCTCGCGGACTTCGCCCGTAAAACGATACCCGCGTCGCGGCACAGTTTGAATCAAATCGGACGATTCACCATATTCCTTAAAAATTTTTCTGATTTGATAAATATGACGAGAGAGATTGCTTTCTTCGACAAAAGAACCTGCCCAAACTTTGTCTAAAAGTTCTTGTTTTGTAATGACTTCGCCGTTGTTTTCGGTCAAGACGCAAAGCAATTCGACTTCTTTTAATTGAAGATTTACGGGTTCACCGTCAAACCACAAAACCTTTCTTTCCGCATCGAGCCGGAAATTACCGAATTCTCTTAAATATCTGTATTCATTGCTCATAAACCCATTTGAAGAAAAAAGGAAAAATAATGGAGAAAAAACTCAGGACTTTTTCTTCCGACAAAAATTATATTTCTCAACAACCAACGAAAATCTCGTTGCTCGGCTCAATGGGCGGAAGCGATTGGTTTTGAACACGCTTAAATTGTTTCCGTCTAATCAGCCGATTGTAAATCAAATGATGCCAAAAGCCAAGAAATATCTGATCACTACCGAAACCTACGAAATTTTTATCGTCCGCAGGGGTCTTCAAATAATTCACGGATTTTGCTCTGAATGCGGAAAGGAAGTCGAACTGCTGAATCTGGATTCGGCAGTCAGCTTAACGGGCATCCGCGCCCGCGAGATTTTCCGTTTAATTGAAAACGGCGAAGCTCATTCGCTTGAAACAACCGGCGGGCAACTGCTTGTTTGCCGCAGTTCTTTAGAAGGAGAAGTAAGATGAAAATTTCCGATTTACATTTTTCAAAAATAACTGATTTTAATAAAACAAACTGTTTGATTTATCTCCGGTTTGCGATTATGTTCGCGTTTCTTGCGGGAAGTTTATTGACCGAAACTTCAACGGCGGCTGAAATAAGGAGATTCACTTCAACACATCCGTCTACCGGCGATTGTTTCGGGTGTGCGGTGGCAATCAGCGGAAATACAATTGCAATCGGCGAATCAGGCGGTTCGATCAATAATCAACAAACCGGGCGCGGAGTCGTCAATATTTATGTGCGCGACGGTAATAACTGGGTTTTACAGCAAAAAATTCAGCCCGGAGATGCTCAAGCCGACGACGGATTCGGAACAAGTGTTGATCTGCAGGGCGATACGCTTGTCGTCGGCTCATCCAGAGATGATCAAACGGCGAATGATAACCGAGGCTCGGTGTATGTTTATGTGCGGAGCGGGACAACCTGGACTGAACAAACAAGAATATCACCGAATGATCTGGCTAATTTAGCGGAATTCGGAACAAGCGTCAGTCTTTCAGGAGAAACTTTGGTCGTCGGCGCACCCGGACAATTCGGTAGTATTACAGGTCTGGTCGGAAAGGTTTATGTGTTTGTCAGAACCGGTACCACTTGGAGCGAGCAAGCGCAGATTAATCCTTCAGACGGCGCGGCTGACGATAAATTCGGGTACAGCGTTGATATTTCCGCCGATACCATAATTGTCGGCTCCCCGATTGATACGACCACCGTCGGAAACACCACGGGTTCGGCATATATCTATGTCCGAAGCGGAACAAACTGGACATTTCAAACAAAACTTCTCGGCGCGCTGCTCGGTATCGGCGATGCAATGGGAACGGCTGTCGGTATTGACGGCGACACGGCAGTTGTCAGTACGCCGCAAGATGACGTCGTTAATGTCGGCATAGATGCCGGAAGTGCCTATATTTTTATTCGAAACGGCACAACCTGGAGCGAACAGCAAAAAATTATCGCCTCAAACGCCCGAGCCAATGCCCGTTTCGGCAACAGTGTCGCCATTAAAGGAGATGATGTTGTCATCGGTTCTATTGCATTTCAACCTCGCGGATTGAGCTATCTTTATCGCCGCGTCGGCAGTCAATGGCGAAAACGGCAAATCGTCTCTTCGGCAACAAGTCTGTCGGTCGGTGTCGGTCGGTCAGTGGCGTTAAGCGATGAATTCATTTTGTCGGGTGCGCCGGGCGGCATTCCGGGACCGGGCGGCAATGCGCTTCTTCACTTTCTCGATAAAAAAACTTCCACAAATTTCGATTTTGAAGGCGACGGAGTTTCGGATATATCCGTTTTTCGTCCTTCCACGGGAACCTGGTTTATCAACCGGAGTGCCAACAACACGCTGTCGGCAGCCGAATGGGGAATCAATTCGGACATACCGGTTTCCGCCGATTTTGACGGCGACGGCAGAACCGACATCGCCGTCTGGCGGGCTGACGCGTTTGCTGATTTTTACATTCTAAACTCTTCAGACAGCACGGTTCGCATTGAACAATTCGGACAGACAGGCGATGTGCCGTCGGCGGTCGGCGATTGGGACGGCGACGGTAAAGCGGATTTGGCGGTCTATCGTAACGCGGCTTTCGGACATCAGAGCTATTTTTTTTATCGCGGATCGCTGAATAATCCGAACGGCAATATCACATATCTTGCCTGGGGATCGGACGGCGACGAGATAACTCCGGGAGATTTTGACGGCGATACCAAACAGGACGCGGCGGTCTTTCGTCCGGCGGACAACACTTGGTATATCCGCCACAGCTCGACCGGAAATCTCCAAGCCGTCCAATTCGGTCTCACTTCGGACATAAAAGTTTCCGGCGATTTTGACGGCGACGGCAAAACCGATCCGGCGGTCTATCGCGACGGACTATGGATCGTCCTCAGAAGTTCGGACAATCAGATCGAGTACACACAATTCGGGCTGCCGGCAGACACAATCGTTCCGGCTGATTACGACGGCGACGGACAAACGGATTTCGCCGTTTATCGCAACGGCACGTGGTGGCTGCAGCAAAGCACCGCCGGATTTCGTAGGTTTCAGTTCGGTCTGGCTACGGATATACCGGTTCCTTCGACGCTTCAACCTTAGAGGTTTTAAGTTCACCGCCGGATTCGGCGATTGATTGAAATATGATATTTCCCTCAAATCGAAAATTTTGAGGTTGAAAAAGGGAAAATAAAAATGAAAAGAATTGGAATTATTATCGCAACTTTTACTTTGGTTTTAGTTTTATCGAGTCAAAATATTTCGGCACAAACCACGGAATTTACTTATCAAGGCAGTTTGAAAATAAGCGGAACTGCCGCCACCGGCAACTATGATTTTGACTTTACATTGTTTGACAACCTGACGACAGGCGATCAAGTCGGTCCGAATCTCGTTCGCGCCAATGTTACCGTAACCAACGGAATATTCAGCGTATCGCTGGATTTCGGCAATCAATTTCCCGGCGCA
>CAYUGW010000339.1:0-5105 GCA_964444245.1 uncultured Blastocatellaceae bacterium
TTAAAATCGAAAAGCACTTTGATTTGCCAGTATAAAACAAACAAATCAAAGTGCCAATGATTTTTTTTCAAGAATTTACTATTCCTGCGGAATCGTCAATTCTTGTCCCGGAAAGATTTTATCGGGATCGTCTAATTTATCACGGTTTGCCTCGAAAATCTTCTGCCAGCTGACGCCGTATTTCGAACCGATCTTGCTTAAAGAATCGCCCGATTGAACCGTGTAGGCTGTGCCGGACGCAGAGCCTTCGGGAGCGGAAATATCGAGGACGAGATCGCCCGAACGATAATCGGGATCGAGCCGTGCGTATTCATCCCAAAGCTGCTGTTTGGTTTCCGCGCTGGCGGCTGAACCGTTGACCTTTAAAACGCCGCCATCTTCTTCAACGGTCAAACCGGAAATTCCGAGCTGACTCGCCATATCAATCAAGGATTGGTATTTTTCTGTTAACATAATTTAAGAATCCCTCCTTATCTATTTATCTTCAGTAACCTGATTATTAACTTTGCGTTTGCCTGTTTCTTGAACAACTTGATTCACTTCAGCCATTTTGCCTTTCGGAATAGTTCCGCGAATCGTAACTTCGGTTGTCGTTGCTTCGACAGTAACCTTATCAAAACCTTTTTTCTTCAAAGCTTCTTCAACCGCGGTTTTGGTCGCGGTATCGGCAACCGGAGCCGGCGGCGGCGCGGGTTTAACCGTCAAATTATTGGTAACGGATTTAACCCCGTCAACTTTGGCAGCGGTTTCGGCGGCGGCTTTGGCGGCATCGTTTTCAACCACGCCGGTCAATGTCGCAACACCGTCTTTAACCGCTACGGTTGCCGTCGGTGCGGCTGATTTTACGGCTGTTTCAGCCGCAGCTTGCAAATCGGCATCGCTCTTACCGCACGCGCCCAAAAATAGTACGGCGGCTAAACTAAGAACTGTTATAAATTTAAATTTCATCTCATCTTCCTCCTAGAAAATTCCTATACTTAATTATTCTTTTTTTTCGTCAAAAAGCCGAAGCATTTCATTTCCAATTGCTTGAAACTTTATTGCTTTAGGCAAACTTTTTTCAAAAAGTTATTCTGAAAAAATTACTTGCATAATGGCTGGTTGTCAATTTAGTTTATAGTATTTTTACAAAAAATTCAGTTTATTTTATATAAAAAAACTTCTTCGGCAATTTGTTTTGCCACATCGAGCGAAGTCAGTTCGGGTTTCATTATAAAATGCCATTCCGCCAGACAATAAAATTTTTCGCGGTCGCTGAAAAGAATTTTGACCTGCCGTTTATTTTTCACCAGCGGACGCTCTTTTTTTGACGATTTTATGTTTCGCCAGCAATGCTCGAAGGTTGATTCCAGCCAAACGCTCGTGCAGTTATGCGCTTTTATCAATCGGCGGTTTTCTTCGGTCATCCACGCGCCGCCGCCGAGGGCGATGATTTCGGCTCGGGTTTCTTCCAGAATTTTCCGCAGATTTTCGGTTTCGACGCGGCGAAAATAATCAATGCCGTGACTATCGATAATTTCGATGATCGTTTTTTTCTCGTTTGCCTCGATAAACCAATCGAGATCGATTTTTTCGGCGCGCAAGATGTAGGAAAGATGGCGGGCGACCGTTGATTTTCCAACGCCCATAAATCCTGTCAAAATTATTCTTTTTCGGTGATTTTCCATCAAAAAACTATTTTACAATTTCCGCCAAACAATCGAAAAATTCGGGAAATGAAACCGCCGCGCATTCGGGATTGATGATTTCCGTTTCGCCCTTGGCAAAAAGCGCGGCAACGGCAAACGCCATCGCGATCCGGTGATCGCCGAAGGAATCAACTTTCGCGCCCTCTAAATTCGATTTTCCGACGCGCAAACCGTCATTGAATTCTTCGACATCGGCATTCATTCGTCTTAAATTTTCGACGGTTGCCGCGATCCGGTCGGATTCTTTGACGCGCAGTTCTTCGGCGTTGCGGATTTCCAAACCTGATTCGATCTGCGTCCCGAAAACGGCAAGAATCGGAATTTCGTCAATCAAATTGGCGATAATCTCACCGCTGATTATATTTGAGTCGGCGGGCGGCGTAAAACTCAGCTTTCCGATAACGCGCAAATCGCCGACCAATTCGCCGCACATTTCTCTTTTATTAAGGATTTCTATCTTCGCGCCGAATTTTTGCAAAACCTCGATAATCGCCGCCCGCGTCGGGTTCAAACCGACATTTTGCAAAACAATTTCCGACTTTTCCAGACACGCCGCGCCGACCAAAAAAAAAGCGGCGGAAGAAATATCCGACGGTACATTTAAATCTTTTGCCGTCAGATTTGAATTTCCGTCAATCGAAACTTCGTGAATAAAACCCTGATCGGTTTCGATAAATTTTTCCTCGAGCTTTGCGCCGAGATATTCGAGCATCAATTCCGTGTGATTTCTCGAAGTCGCGACTTTTATTTCAGATTCCGGACTTTGAACCGTTGTAATTCCATCCGCATTCAAACCGGCGAGCAGAACGCACGATTTGACCTGTGCGCTCGCTACGGGCATTTTGTAACTTATTGCTTTTAGTGGATTTCTGCCGAAAATTTGCAGCGGCAGAAGATTTTCGTTCGCTTTTATTTTTGCATTCATCCGCGAGAGCGGTTCGATCACGCGCTTCATCGGGCGCATTGAAAGACTTTCGTCGCCGAAAAGAATCGAATCAAACGTCTGCCCCGCCAAAATTCCCGAAATCAAACGAACGGTCGTTCCGCTGTTGCCGCAATCGAGTTCTTTTTCGGGTTTTACAAAACCGTTTTTCCCGACACCTTTGATAAAAACGGTCGAATTTTCCCGCGAGATTTCAATGCCTAAATCCTTTAAGCAATTCAAGGTCGAGCGGCAGTCTTCGCTCGAAGCGAAATTTTCGATCTTTGTTTCTCCAATTGCCAGAGCCGAAAAAAGCGCGGCGCGGTGCGAAATTGATTTATCGCCCGGCAGTTTTATATTCCCTTGCAAATGGTTTGCGGGTTTGATTTTCATAAAAATTCAAGATCAACCTTTTATTTTGAACATTTAATTTAGCAGAAGACAGACTTTCCGGTAAATCTAAAACGGCAGATTGATAAAACCACCGTTTTTTTTCAATTATTTGCTCTAAACTGCCCTTGTTCTTGACAGAAACCTCAATAATAAGCAAACTTGGAAAAATCACTATTTAAATCAATTTTTGATAAAACAGCTGAAAATCGTGAGTGAAAAACAAAAAAAAATTTCTATCTCAAGCAAAATCGAAGCAATAGACAAAGCTGTTCAGGAAGCCGTAAATTTTGCTGCGGAAATCGGTGTTGCCGAAGATTCGATGTTCGGCATCGATATGGCGGTGCGCGAGGTCGTTGCCAACGCCGTCAAACACGGTAATAAACTGGACGAAAAAAAACAGGTTGAAATCACTTTTACGGCTTCTGACGAAGGTTTCGAAGTTGCGGTCAGAGATTTCGGCGAAGGATTCAAGGTCGAAGAAGTTCCCGATCCGACCAATCCGGAAAATCTTTTAAAGGCGACGGGACGCGGCATTTTATTTATGAATACTTTTATGGACAAGGTCGAATGGTTTAATCACGAAGACGGCGGAATGCTGGTGAGGATGCTGAAAAATCATTAAAGTTTCTTTTCTTTTGGACATTTCAGACTGTATTGGTCTAAAATCTGCTATCAAACTTTTTTAATATATTTACGAGGAGATAAAAATGGCTGAACTTAATATTTCGGAACGCCAGGCTGGCGATGTAACAATTCTTGATATGAGCGGTAAAGTAACGATCGGCGAAGGAAGCGTCGCCCTTCGCACGACGATTCGCCGCTTGCTCGGTGAAGGTAAAAACAAGATTCTTTTAAACTTAGGCAGTGTCGGCTACATTGATTCGAGCGGCATCGGCGAATTAGTTTCGAGTTTTACCGCCGTCAATAAAGAAGGCGGAACGCTCAAACTTCTTAATCTGACGGAAAAAATTCAAGACCTTCTGGCAATTACCAAACTCTTGACCGTTTTTGACGTTTTTGAAGACGAAGGTGCGGCTTTAGGCAGTTACTAAATTACAAATAATCAAAATAAAGAAATGGTAAAGGATAAAAGAGATTTTTATAAAATTTTATTCTTTACCTTTTTCGTTTTGACAAGAAAAGGCATCTTTGACGTTTTAAAAAGCATCTTTAGAATAAGCAAAGATGCGAGATAAACAAAGCCTTGAATAAGAAAATTCCCCCTTTCTTTTCGTTTGTTTATCTTGTATCTTTGCAATTATTTCCGTTTTATAAATAAGCATAATGAAAAAAGTTTTATTTTTTATACTGATTTCGGTTTTTTCACTTAACATTTTCGCCCAGAACGCACCGCGAAGTTTTGATTTTACGGAATACGGTGTCAGAATCGAGCCGGATAAACGCCTGATCGTCGTTCTGGCTTCGCTCGAAGCCGCCGGAATCAGAACGCCTCTGACCGAAAAGGGCGAAGAATTTCGTAATAAATTGAAGGATTTACCGGGTTTGGACGACATTCCCGCAGGCAAATATCAGTCTCTGAGAAACAGTCTGGCAAATTTCGTGACGCAGTATAAAAAGCGTAATCCGCAGGCGACGGACGCGGAAATAATCGCGCCGTTTATTTCGATGGCTTACACCTTGTCGCCCGTGCCGGATTTGATCGAACCGAACCGCACGACCGATCTGCCGGGCGATCTTTTGGATGTTCTCGATTATTCGCCGCTCGTGCGCGAATTTTACCGCAAAACGAATTTCGGACAAAAACTCGATGAATACGTAAAAATTTATCAAAAATCCGGCGACGAACTGCGTCCTTCGGCTTCTTTGATGATCGGACAACTGCTCGATTATCTGAACACACGCCCGCAGCTTGCATATATCGAACGAGTTAAAACGCAATCCCAACCGACTAAAAGAGGCAGACAAAAACTGGAAACGACCGAAACGCGCGAACGCGAACGCCGGTTTTTTATCGTTCCCGAAATGCTCGCCGCCAAGGGGACGATTAATTTTGTCAATGTCGGCGACGAGTATTTTGCCATCGTCCCGCCCGCGACCGATTTAACCGCTTCGGAAGTGCGCCGCGCTTATCTGCAATTCGT
>CAYUGW010000340.1:0-5100 GCA_964444245.1 uncultured Blastocatellaceae bacterium
TCTTAAATTTAATTTCGATGCGCGGAAAACTTTTAATCGGATAGCGGTGTTTGCCATTTACCATTTGAAAAAAAACATTTATACTTAACCGCAAGTTTGCTTATAGACGTTTATTTAGATAAATAATTTAGTCAAAATAAAGCAAACGCCCAAGATTTTTACAGAATTTTACTAACACAGATTGAAATAAAGAAATTTTTGGCGGGTTGTTGAGCGCGATTGAAAACAAGTTTGCGCTCCCTGCTTGAATACCGGCGATAAAAATAGATCGCCGAATTGAGAAATAAAAAGAGATTCCTGCGTGAAAAGACTCAAAAATCCAAAACTTTTGGAAAACAACAAACAAAATAATACCATTTTGTAAGACGCAAAAATCCGCTTTACGGGCATTAAGCCAAGAAAAGGGCTAAGTCTATAAATTTCCAACTTCAAGCATTTACCAGCCTAATTTCACCTTCAATTCAACAAAAACCGGTTTTAAGAAAATAAAAAACCCCTTGAAATAAAGAAAAAGATTTCTAAAATATGTCGAAAGAAATGATTATCAGCGTCAACGGACGCGAGAAAAAGATTGCCATCGTTGATAACGGGCAAGTAACGGAATTTTATATCGAACGCGGCGAAGATAATTCGGGCGTGGTCGGAAATATTTATAAAGGTCGCGTGCAGAGAGTTCTGCCCGGAATGCAGTCGGCTTTTGTGGACATCGGCTTGGAGCGCGACGCGTTTCTATACGTTTCGGATTTCTTTGATGAAGAAGAAGAGATCGAACGCATCGTCATGGAAAAGAGCGAAAAAAGTTCGCCCGAAGAAGCCGAACGCGAAGCCACCGATCACGTTTATAAAGAGCGTTTGAAACGCGAAAAACAAATGGAAGAGGTTCAGGAAATTGCCGAACCTTTAGCCGAAATCGAAGTTGCTGACGATGAAAATGAAGAAGAAAAATTTCCAAAAGGAAAACGCAAAAACAAGCGTCGCGGCAAAAAAACGAAGGATAAGGAAGAAGAAAAACAGGAAGAAAAGGACGAGGATTTAACGCGCGAAGAATTCCCCGAAGAAACATTCATTGAGCTGACGGACGAGGAAGAATTAAAAGACATCGAAAAATTTGCGGAAGATATATTTTCCGTTCCGCCTTTTGAATTCGAGGATTCCGGTTTTGAACGCATCATTGACGATACGGATACGGGCGAAATGTTCAAAGATGCGTATATGCAGGAAGCGATTGTCGATCAGGTTCGCGCCATCGAATTCGAGATGGAAAGCGACGGTCCGGCGGAAGTCGGCTCTTTGATTGATTCGGTTTCCGATATGCCGAACGGTTTTCAGCGGATTGCCGATGAAGAAGAAGATGAAGACGGAAAAACCGGCGAACAGCCGAAAGGAAAAAGCCGCACCAGCCGCAGAAAGAAAAAAGCGACTAAAAAAGAAGTTGAAAATAAACCTGAAGAAGTAAAAGCGAAACCCGAAAAAGAACCGGAAACCGTCGAAGAAAAACCTCAGGGAAAACGCACGTCGTCAAGATCGAGAAAAACTTCCGCTGCCAGGAAAACTGCCGCAAAAGAAACCGAAGCAGAAGAAGTGCAGGAAAAAACAGAAAAAGCCGAAAAGAAATCTCCGGCAAGAAAGCGAACTTCTTCTTCTTCTTCTTCTCGCGGACGGAAAACAACCGCCAAAACGGAAAATCTTGCCGACGCGAAAGCGTCTGTCAAAGACGACGATTCCCGGTCGGAAATGTCGGTTCGGCGCGGCGGTCGCGGTCGCCGTCGTCCGGGCAGTGGCAGCAGCAACAGTAAAACGAAATCGGATGAAAAATCTTCAAGCGAGAGCGATAATAAACCCTCGCGCGGCAGCGGAAATCGCCGCCAGCATTCACAACCGACAATCACGGATTTACTGAACGAAGGGCAGGAAATTCTCGTGCAGATCGCCAAAGAACCGATTGCCCGCAAGGGAGCGCGAATCACTTCGCATATTGCGCTGCCGGGCAGATTTATCGTTTATATGCCAACGATCGAACACTTGGGCGTATCGCGCAAGATCGAATCGGCAAAAGAACGCTCGCGCCTGAGAACTCTGATTCAAAAGATCAAGGAAGAAGTTGATCTGCCGTCGGGTGGATTTATCGTCAGAACCGCCGGAGTCGGAATTTCCGAAGAAGATTTACGGTTGGATGCACGCTACTTGGTGCGAACCTGGCTCGACATTAAAAAAGATGCCGAAAAAGCAAAATCGCCCGAACTCGTTCATCAGGATTTGGATATTATTCAGAGACTTCTGCGCGATCATCTGTCCGATGATTTTGCGGCGATTCGTGTGGATTCCGAAGAAGAATATCTGCGCATCGTCGAATTTATCAATCTGATTCAGCCGCGAATGGTCAAGCGCGTCAAATTCTACACCCGCGACGAACCGATCCTGGAAGCCTTCGGCGTTCAGGAAGAAATCAATAAAGCCCTGAAACCGCGTGTCTGGCTGAGATCGGGCGGTTATCTGGTTATCAATCAAACCGAAGCACTGGTTGCGATTGACGTTAATACCGGAAAATTCGTCGGCAAGGGAAATGCGCGGCTCGAAGATACGATCACGAAAACGAATATGGAAGCGGTCGAAGAAATCGCGCGGCAGATTCGCCTGCGCGATCTCGGCGGAATTATCGTTCTCGATCTGATCGATATGGAAGACCGCCGCAATCGCCACAAGGTTCTGGGAATGCTCCAAGACGCGCTGGCTTCCGACAAATCGCCGACTAAAGTCTTGTCGTTCAATGATTTCGGTCTGATTATTATGACCCGCAAACGCGTTAAACAATCGCTCGAAAGAACGATGTGTTCGCCGTGCGAATACTGCCAGAGCGCGGGTTGGGTAAAATCGGCGCAAACGATCTGTTACGAGATTTTGGACGAAGCCAGACGGCTTTCGAAAGGTTTGGACGACGTGCGCCAGACGACTCTGCGCGTTCACCCCGAAGTTTCCAAAGCGTTGCGCGAATCGGAAAGCGCGGTTTTGGAAGAGATCGAAGCCTACCTCGGAAACGTTGACGTAACGGGCGATTCGTCAATTCATCAGGAACAGTTCGATTTCGCTTTTATTTAAGGACTGGAGCGCAAGCGGCTCGCTTGCATGAGCGCGATAGCGCGAAAAAGCGTCTGCATTCGAAAAGTTTATTCGATGCAAACGCTTTTTTTCGTCCTGTCGGACTCATGCAAGCGAACCGCCCAGCGTTCCGGTCTAAAGTCTCAAATCTTTCTTCAAAGCCTTAATATCGGCGGGTTTTTGGAAAACCGAATCGGGAATTGCTTTGTTAAATTCGACCGTTTCGTAATTAACGCGGCTGGTGTGAACGCCGTCGGTAAAATGATCGACGATAAAAGGCGTTTGGATTCCCTGAATTGCTCTGAATTGGGCAAAACGGTCTTCTTCGATAATCTCTTTTTTCTCCGCAGTAAAACGCGAATAAACTGATTTCATCGGCATTCCTTCATCGGAAAACTCGAATTCGACCGCAAAACCGTCATCAAAAACGATTTTGACGACATCGTTTCGCTTGCCCAAACTTGCCACGCGTCTGCCGACATAGCTCAGTTGTGCGCCTTCCGTGCGCCACACGCCGCGCAGGAAATTATCGATATTGGTTCGCATCGAGCGTTTGAAGCCTTCGATCTGCGCTGCGGTCTGATCGGTCAGAGTTTCGACCGCGCCGTCAAAATACCAGCCGCCTTCCCCGAAATTTGCCTGCACATTTTTAATGCCGCGTTCCTTAAATTCGGTGATTTCCTTGTTCGGATAAACGATCACGTCGGTAAAAGATTGAAACGAAACCATTCTGCCTTCGCGCATCTGGCTGAATTTGCCGCGTCCGATCTGCGATCTGACCTGCAAATAATTTTGCCCGCCGAGCGCGTCAACCGCTTTTTTGATAATCGCTTCCGCTTTGGCAACACTTTCCGGCGCGACTGCTTCTAAAACGATCTTTTCCTTTTTGAAGGAATATTCGATGACTTTATAAATAGTTACGGGTTTGCCGTTTTTTCTTTCCGGCTCGAAATGGATTTTTCCGGCGGCTTCGATCACCGCGTCCATCAAACCGTTCGGCAGAGAATTAACGGGCGTAATCGCGCCGACAAAACCGCTGTCCAGGAATTCGACGCGCACCTTGGCGGTTTCTTCCAAATCCGCGCTTTGCGCTTTTTGTTCATCGGTCAATTCCGGTTCGGGCTGCAATTTTATAGTCAAAGGCTTATCGCCGCTGTTTGCCGCCGTGTCCGCGTTTCGCCGCGCATTCGAACTTTGCGCGAATAAAAGCGGCGCAAACAATAAAAGAAAGATTATTTGTGAAAGAATAATTGTTTTTAACTTTAAGTTCATAATATTAAAGAGTTTAGCGTTTAATAATCGTTATCTTCATTTTCAAAAACTTGTTTTTTTCGTTGAAATGAGAAATTAATTAAATCAAAAGATGTTGCTTCTTTTCCGTCTTTCAAAGCCGGCTCGAATTCTATTTTTCGAGCAAGTTCGATGGCTTTTTCCGCAAAATTTTTGTCCCTGCAATAGTTTTCATAAAGCTCGACTTTTCCGATTTTCTTTGTATCTAATAATTCTACATAGAGAAAAACCAGACAACTTTCTGTATTATTTTCGGAATTGTCATTGGAAATTTCTTCCTCCGGCTTTTTTAGAATTTTAGCAGAATGATTCAGCGCATTTTGCCAGCCATACCAAAAATCAAAAGTATATTGAAATGCTGTAGTAACTGTCGTCGCAATTCCATTTTTTATTTCAGGTTCGAATTTTATTTTTTTCGCTGCTTCGACAACAAGTTCGGTTAAATATGGATAATCTCGGATTGGCTGAACATTTCCGATTTCGCTGTTTGGTAGTAATGTAACTCTGATAGCAATTGTGCCTTGAATATGCCTGCTTCTTAAATCTTCAGAAATTTTAGGTAAAGGCATTTCAATAATTTTCAATTTTCTGTCCGAAGGATATTTTTTTTGAATTTCAGAATCTTGCGCAAAAGAAAACGCAGAAAATGCACAAATTAGAGTAAAAGCAAGCAAATATTTGATTGGAGAAATTTTCATAAAAATTTATTTTAGT
>CAYUGW010000341.1:0-5099 GCA_964444245.1 uncultured Blastocatellaceae bacterium
TTATAAATATGAAGACGCGCGGATTTTTAATTTTGAAAGTCTGCTCGTTAAAGATTTATTGCGTCCCGATTCAAAAGTGCGGACTTCGGGTTTCGGCGCGAATTTCGTTTATGACACGCGCGAGAATTGCAATATCAAATACACACTGCTCGAAATTATTGCGAGAGGCGAACCGGGCGCGCCGTGCCGTTACAGCGCAAGCGATCCGACGCGCGGCAATTACATTACGGCGGAATATAATGTTTCGGTTCCGCAGCTCGGAGCAAACATCGGTTTTCATAAATTCCAGATGTCTTACAACACATATTATTCGCTTCCGCGCTTTAATAATGTCATTCTGGCAGGTCGCGCAATTCTCGGTCTGGCAAGCGTTTATTCGAGAAATCAGAGCTTCGATGCCGGTCAATTTCCGGAACTCGAAGGAATTTTGCCGATCAGCGAAAGATTTTTCGGCGGCGGTTCGACAACGCTCCGAGGTTTTGAATTTGAAGGCGCGGGACCGCGTCTGGCAATCGTGCCGGAAGGATTTTTCCGCGACAGCAACGGCGATGAGATTTTTCTCAGCCCGTTCACGGTTCCCTTCGGCGGAAACGCGCTGGCAATCGTCAATCTCGAAGCGCGGATTCCTTTTACTGAAGGCTTTCGCATTGTTCCCTTTTACGACGGCGGCAATGTTTTCCGGCGCGTCAGAGATATTTTCAGTCGTCCGCCGGAAGTCGCGCCCGATGATATTGTCGGACAGAATCTTCGCGCCCTTTGGACGCATACGGTCGGTCTCGGTTTCAGAATTAAAACGCCGATCGGCGGCGAATTTGCCATTGATTACGGCTACCTGCTCAATCCGCCGACATTTTTAATTCCGCAACCGATGGGACCGCCCGCGAATCTGATTCCGAAACAAGGTCAACTGCATTTCAGATTTTCACAAGCGTTTTAACGTAAGATTTCAAATTTCAGATTCCAAATCTGAAATCTGAAATCTGGAATCTGAAATCTGAAATCTGGAATCTGAAATCTGGAATCTGAAATCTGGAATCTGAAATTTTGTATCAATGTTAGTTTTAGGAATCGAAAGCTCGTGTGATGAAACCGCCGCCGCCGTTGTGCGCGACGGCAGAGAGATTTTGTCGTCCGTTATTTCTTCGCAAATTGAATTGCACAAGCCTTACGGCGGAGTCGTGCCGGAACTCGCTTCGCGCGAACATCTCGAAAAAATCGAACCGATTGTTGATGAAGCGTTAAAAAAAGCAAATGTTTCGCTCGAAGAGATCGAAGCGATTGCCGTCACGCAAGGTCCGGGCTTGATCGGCTCTCTGCTCGTCGGCGTTTGTTATGCAAAGGCTCTGGCGTGGGGTTTGGATATTCCGTTTGTCGGCGTAAATCATATCGAAGGACACGTCTATTCGGTGGCGTTCGACAATCCGCCGCTTCGATATCCCGCGCTTGCTCTGATCGTTTCGGGCGGGCATACGAATTTATTTTTCATTCCCGAAGCCGGAAAATACAAGGTCGTCTCGCGCACCCGCGACGATGCCGCCGGCGAAGCCTTTGACAAGGTCGGAAAAATGCTCGGACTCGAATATCCGGGCGGACCCGTGATTGACAAATTAGCAAAGACAGGCGATCCGGAAAAAATAAAATTCCCGATTGCGAAAATTTCCGACGGGCGACCGGATTTCAGTTTCAGCGGTCTGAAGACCGCCGTGATGCGCCATCTGCGTGAAAACGGAATCGAACCCGTAAAAGACGGCGAATCGCCGAGCCGGGAAATCAAGGACATCTGCGCGAGTTTTCAACATACGGTCGTTAAATCTCTGCTCAAAAACGTCGAAAAATTGAGCCTCGAATTAAAACCGAAAACCCTGATCGTCGCGGGCGGCGTAGCGTGCAACACGGCTCTGCGCTCGGCGTCGGAAAAACTTGCCGAACAATTAAATCTGCCCGTCTATTTTCCGTCGAAACATCTCTCGACCGACAACGCCGCGATGATCGCGGCGGCAGGAAATTTTCATCTCGAACGCGGAACGCGCGCCGGTTTGGAAATGACCGCCGATGTAACGATGCGTCTGCAAAATTTTGAAAATGAAGATGCGAATTTGCGAAAGAAAAAAGTTCGTTACAGATTGTAAAACTTTTAGATCAGATTTGAAATGAGTATTTGGGTATAAAAGGCAGAAACACGAGTGTAAACGAGTGTGCAACTCTCAAGGTATGGCACACTCGTTTACACTCGTGTTTCTGCTTTCGTATAAAAAACATCCGTATTAAACCGCAAAATAATCAAACCTTTTGAATCTTTCATTAATCTTAATTTCCGGCAAAAACAATAATTAAAAAAGGATATTGCGTAACGAGTCCGCTGAAAGTTATCATTGATTTATCTCTGTTTGAGTATTTCAATCGAAACAATCGCGCCGACCGGAGTTTTTGAAGATTAAAATTCGATCTTTTTATCAGCCTTTGAAAAGGAGTTTTTAAGAATGAAAAAGATATTTTCGCTGAGTTTATTTTCAATTTTGTTGATCTTGATTTGTGTTTCGTTTTTTGTAATTTCGACAAATACGGAAGATTCTGTCGTTAAATGCGCGATTCCGAAATTTGAAAGGGCTTTTAAGCAAGCCGAAACGGTTTTTGTCGGAGAAGTTTTGAATCAGAAAACCGAAGGAAGCACGAAGATTTTCGAGTTACGGGTCGAAAAATTTTGGAAAGGCGTTGAAGATGAAAAGATAACCGTTTATGTTAATGAAACTTTCCGGCATCAGGCGCAATTTAAGGTCGGCGAAAGCTATCTCGTTTTTGCCGAAGCGGACGACGACGGAAAACTCTACGACCGCCGGTGTTCGAGAACAAAAAATATGGAAAACGATTTCGGCGATTTGGAAGACGATTTGAAAAAACTCGGCAAAGCTGACATTTTTTGACGGTTTTCAGCAAGCGATAAAAAAATAGAAGTAATACACAAGGGAAGAAAAAGAAAATGAGAAAATTTAAATTATTATTGAGTTTGGCTGTAATTTTAATCGGCTGTTCGGCAATCAGCGTGTTCGCACAAACTTCGGTCGTGCTTCAGCCGTATTTGACGGGTTTGAGTTCGCCTGTATTTTTAACACATGCAAAAGACGGAACAAACCGGAATTTCGTCGTTCAACAGCGCGGAATAATCAAGGTTATTCAGCCCGGTTCGACGACTCCGACGGATTTTATCAATCTGTCTTCAAAGGTCAGTTCATCGGGAAGCGAACGCGGACTTTTAGGTTTAGCGTTTCACCCCGATTTTTCAACGAACAGTTATTTTTTCGTCAATTACACGCGCCAGAGCGACGGCGCAACGATTATCGCACGCTACACGGCAACGAACGGCAACACGGTCGGCGATATAAATTCCGAGCGGATTATTATGACGATTCCGCAGGATTTTTCCAATCATAACGGCGGAATGATCGAATTCGGTCCCGACGGTTATCTGTATATCGGAATGGGCGACGGCGGTTCGGGCAACGATCCGAACAACCGCGCACAAAATATCAACAGTCTTCTCGGCAAAATGCTTCGCATTAATCCGAGTCTGGCTGAAAATCCGCCGACTCCGGCTTATACCAATCCGCCCGATAATCCGTACGTCGGCATTGCCGGGGCGGACGAAATTTACGCGCTCGGTCTACGAAATCCATGGCGCTGGTCATTTGACCGCGGCGGCACAAATCAGCTCTGGGCAGGCGATGTCGGGCAAAACGCGATTGAAGAAGTTGATATTATTATCAAAGGCGGAAATTACGGTTGGCGCGTTTATGAAGGAAACAACTGCACCAATATTGATCCGACGCTCTGCATTCCGGCGAATTTTATTCCGCCGGTTACGACCTATAATCATTCGGGCGGACGCTGTTCGATCACGGGCGGCTACGTCTATCGCGGAACGCAAGGCACGTTTCCGCGGGGAACTTATCTGTTCGGCGATTTTTGTTCGGGAGACGTTTATACGTGGTACGCCTCGCAAAACACGCCGCTTTTCGATTCTTTCCGTAATATCTCGTCATTCGGCGAAGATGAAGCCGGCGAAATTTATCTGGTCGGACTCGGCGGAACGGTTGAGAAATTCGTTAATACTAACCCCGTTTTCGAGCGCACGAACGCCGATTTTGACGGCGACGGCAAAACGGACATTTCGCTTTTCCGTCCTTCGACCGGAGTTTGGTACTCCTTAAACAGTTCAAACGGTCAGGCACAAATTACGCAATTCGGCGCAGACGGCGATATTCCCGCGTCGAAGGATTATGACGGTGACGGCAAGACCGACATCGGCATTTTCCGTCCTTCGACCGGAGTTTGGTATTACTTCCGAAGCAGCGACAGTACGGTCGGAATCGCGCAGTTCGGTGCGAGTGGCGACATTCCCGCCGCCGGAGATTATGACGGCGACGGCGTGACCGATCTGGCAGTTTTCCGTCCTTCGACCGGAGTTTGGTATATTTTCCAAAGCTCGACCAATCAGGCACAAATTACGCAATTCGGTTTGGACGGCGATATTCCGACCGCCGGAGATTATGACGGCGACGGCAGATATGACATTGCCGTATTTCGTCCGAGCGACGGCTTTTGGTATCGCCTGAACAGTAATGGCGGATCGTCAACAATTCAATTCGGCGCAGACGGCGATATTCCGGCGACCGGAGATTTCGACGGCGACGGTAAAAACGATCAAGCCGTTTTTCGACCTTCGACGGGAGTCTGGTATTGGCTCAAGAGCGGCGACGGTTCGGTCGGAATTACGCAATTCGGTCTGAACGGTGATATTCCCGCCGCCGGAGATTATGACGGCGACGGCGTGACCGATCTGGCAGTTTTCCGACCTTCGAGCGGTGTCTGGTATGTATTGCGATCAGTTGACAGCACGGTCGCGATCGCGCAGTTCGGTTTAGACGGCGATCTGCCTGCTCCGGCGTATGACGCACGATAAGGAAGAAGGGGAGAAAGGGAGAAAGGGAGAAGAGGAGATTTTTTCAATTAGAATCTTCGAATATTCTACGATTTTTTCTTTCTCCCTATCTCCCTTTCTCCTTTTCTCCCTTTCTCCCTTTCTCCCCTTCTTTCTCTCATCA
>CAYUGW010000342.1:0-5095 GCA_964444245.1 uncultured Blastocatellaceae bacterium
TTTTTTTGCGATTGATTTTGATAAAAGCGAATTGCATAAACGAATAAATGATTTACGTGAAACAAAACTCTCTGATGATGAAATACGAAGAATATATGGAGTTAAAGATAATAGAGATTGGCAACTTGCAAAAGCGAGAAAAGAATTACAAGAAAACAAAGATTGGCAAAGCGATTTAATTAAATGTTCTTACCGTCCATTCGACAATCGTTATGGATATTTTAGTTCTGTCGCAATGGATTATCCGCGACGTGAACTGATTGACCACGTTTTCAAAAAGAAAAACCTTTGTTTGCTGTCCTCAAGACAACAAGCAACTTTGGGTTATCAACATTGTTTCGTTTCAAAAGAACCTGCAAATGATTGTGTTGTTTCAACAACAAGTCGTGAAGCTAATCAAGTTTTCCCGCTTTATCTTTATCCAACCGAAAAGCGCAGTTTATTCGACGAAGAAATTCAAGGAAAACAGCCGAATCTTTCAAAGGAATTTGTCGGCGAACTTTTCGCTAAACTCGAATCGAATTTTAAACCTGAAATGGCTCAAGACGCGCCGCATTTGAGAAAACCGCATCTCGGTTCGCCAAATTCGGTTTCATTTTCGCCGGAACATATTTTTTATTATTCATATGCAATTTTTCATTCGCCGACGTATCGCGCCCGTTATGCCGAATTCTTAAAAATAGATTTTCCGCGTCTGCCTTTGACTTCAAATTACATACTTTTCCACTCGCTTGCCCGTTTGGGTGATTTATTGGTTGACCTTCACCTTTTAGAAAAAGACATCGAATCAGACGTTATTTTTCCGGAAAAAGGCTCGAACGAAGTCGAATTTGTGAAATACGCAGATGAAAAGGTTTGGATAAACAAAACGCAGTATTTCGCCAATGTTCCCGAAACGGTCTGGAATTTTCACATCGGCGGTTATCAGGTTTTGCACAAATGGCTCAAAGACCGCAAAGGCAGAACGCTTTCTTTTGACGATCTGGAACATTACTCAAAAATAGTTCCGGCATTATCGGAAACAATCGAATTGATGCAGAAAATAGATGAAACAATCGAAGAAAACGGCGGTTTTCCGATTGAATAACGCAAGGCGAATTTTTGCTTAGAGTATCAGTAGATCCAAATTTCAGATATTTGTCAGAAATTAAGACTTTGGCGGGCGCAAAGCTGTAGCCCTTCCCGACCTGAAATTATTATACAATTTCTAAAGGGAAATGGTATAACAATCGGAATATTAAGAAAAAAGGGTTGGGAAAATATAGCCAAAGCAAGGCGATATTATGATGCTCTGATAGATAAAGCCTTGAGTTTGATAATTACTCCCTTAGATTGCCTACTTTGAATAAGCCCTAGTTCGGGCAGGGATTAAAGTAAATTTATTTGACAAAGACTTACCTCTATGATTTAGTATTCCCTAACATAACCTTCTGATCGCTGCAATATAAATGGCTTACTTCTCCTTTTGATAAATCAAAAAAAGATTTTCAGGGCGCAGTTTGGCACACTTCAAAATTAATAGAATTTTCCGGGGAATTGATATGAATAAATATTTTAAATGCACTAATCCGGTACTTTTCGCATGCATTTTGTGCGCCCTTCTACTTGCATTAACAACCGTCGCTGACGGACGAAACGGTAAACAAAAGGAAAACGAAAAACTCTGGCTCGAAGTCGCCCGAAATACTTTGACGGTTAACACCCGTCGCACTGTTAAGCCGGAAAAATATTCGGTTTTTCGGCTTAATCAAAATTTGCTCGAAGAAGTTTTCGCCGCCGCTCCGCTTGAATTTACAGACGAAGCGCGGCGGACTGTAACGATTTTGGAACTGCCTACGCCGGATGGCAAAATTATGCGTTTCCGAATCGAAAATTCACCGATTTTTGAGCCTGAACTCGCCGCCAAATATCCGACTTGGAAAACAATGCAGGGATATGGAATTGACGACCCGACGCTGATTGCGCGGTTTGATTGGAATTTTCACGGATTTCACGCGCAGGTTCTCGCGCCCGACGGCAAGTCGTTTTACGTTGACCCATTTGCCTTCGGCGACACGCAAAATTACATCGTGTATTACAAACAAGATTTACCGAGCAGCAGCGAACCGTTTCGCTGCGATTTCGACAATGCGGCGACCGAACGCGGCGATGAGGACGGTTATCCAAACCCGTTTAAGAATTTCTACTCGGATTTTTCCCACGGCACACAGCTTCGGACGTATCGTCTGGCAATCGCCGTCACGGGCGAATACACAGCCGTTTTCGGCGGCACGGTCGCGGGCGGACTAGCTGCCGTGCAGACGACCACGAACCGCGTCGTCGGAGTTTTCCGCAAAGACTTTGCCGTTAGCTTTACGCTTGTCGCCAACAACAATCTGCTCATCTACACGAATGTAGCAACCGACCCATATACGAACGCGATTGATTCCGGGCAACTCAACATTAATCAAACGAACATCAACACTGTCATCGGCAGCACGAATTACGATGTCGGACATCTTTTCGCTACCAGCAACAACGGTTTGGCTCAACTCGCTTCATTTTGCGGCAGCGGCAAGGCTCGAGGCGCGTCGGGACAGCCGAATCCGCAGGGGGACGGTTTTGATGTTGATTACGTCGCGCACGAAATCGGACATCAAATCGGCGCTAACCACTCTTTTAACTCGGATGCCAACTGCGGCAGCGGCAATGATGGAACGCGCGTCGAACCGGGCAGCGGCGTGACGATTATGAGCTACGTTGGAATATGCACCAGCAGCGCGAATTTGCAGCGCAACGCCATTGACGCTTTTCACGTCGTCAACCAAACCGAAGGCATCAATTTCATAACGACCGGCGCAGGCAACACCTGCGGCACTTTGAGCGGCACAAACGCCGTTCCGGTCATCGCCGCGCTTGCAAATTACACGATTCCGACTAATACGCCATTTGCCCTGACCGCGAGCGCGACCGATGCGAACGGCGACGCGCTGACTTATTCGTGGGAACAAAACGACGGCAATCTCGTGCAGTCGTTTTATCCGACGACGACTGACGACGACGACATAAGCCTCGTGCCGCGCCCCGCTTTCCGGTCGTATTCGGCGACGACGAGCGGCACACGCAATTTTCCGAGCCTGCCCTACATTTTGGACGGCACGAACGAGCCGCCCCTAACTTATACCGGAACGTCGGTTGTCGGTTCGGTTTGCGCCGGCACGTGCATTACGGGCGAAGATTTGCCCTCATCGCCGCGGACGATGAATTTCCGCGTAACGGTGCGTGACGGTAACGGCGGCTTAGCCGATGCCGGTACTGTTTTAACCGTTGTCAACACGTTAACTCCGTTCCGCGTGACGGTGCAGGACAGTTTCCTGCCGGTCACCTGGCAGAGCAACTCGACACAAACCGTTACCTGGGACAACGCCGGAACAGACATTGCACCGTTTAACGTAACTAACGTCCGCATTCTGTTGTCAGCCGACGGCGGGCTGACTTTTCCACACGTTCTCGCTGCCAGCACACCGAACGACGGCACGGAGCAAATCACCGTTCCGAATATTGCAACGACTACGGCTCGCATCAAAGTCGAAGCTGTCGGTAATGTGTTTTTTGATATCAACAACGTCAACTTTGAGATCGAGTTTGGACCGACTTCGGCTATGGTCAACATCTCGGGGCGCGTTTTGAGCACGTCGGGCAGAGGGGTTTCAAACGCTTTGGTAATTTTGACAGATAATACCGGCGCGCAGCGATTCATCCGTTCGACAACATTTGGTTACTATCACTTCGGAGAAGTTTCGGCGGGACAAATCTACACGCTCGGCGTTTCTCACAAAGGACATCAATTTTCACCGCGGGTGATTTCGGTCAAAGAAAATCTGGAAGGCATAAACTTCATCGCCAATCCATAGCGGCGAATAACACTAAAAAAGGCGTGCCGTTTGGCAAGCCTTTTTTTCATTGGAATTGTTTCAATTCAAACAATTAAATTTGGTGTCGTAGTAAATTTTCAGAAAATTCTTTTAAGGCATACTTTTGCTTCCAGAATGGCAATGGCAGGTGTTGATCTTGTAACGCTTGCGGCATTGCTCGGACACAGCCGTATGGAAATGGATATACGGTATGCTCACCCGGTCGAAGAGCATAAAATTGAAGCTATCCAAAAACTTGAGAACTACAATAACAGAAAATTAAAGGTGGCTTGAAAATGCAAAGGGTAGGCACAAATATTGGCACAATGCACTTTTTAGAAAGTTTTAGAAGAATTTTGATCTGTCTGTATATAATTGAGAATAAAGAAGTTGTTTGGAGGCGGCGATCGGAATCGAACCGATGAATAAAGCTTTTGCAGAGCTCTGCCTTAATCCACTTGGCTACGCCGCCTCAAAAAAGTGTTGCTCTGCATGACAATTTTTGCAAAGCAGTTCGCACTTATCCAATTCTTTTTTTATCTTTTCCCATTTGCCGGCATTACCGGAAATTGTAAAGTCTTTTTTATATGGTTCTAAATGGTGAAAATCCAGTGCCCCGACACATTTATTATATCCGCATTTCCGACACTTACCGCCTTTATATTCAACTGCTTTCAGCTTGATTTTTCTTCGATATGTTTTCGAAACACAAGCCGCACAAAACTTTGATGTCATAGCTTTGTGTTTGTAAAATATAAAATCTTTCAAACAACCGGAACAAATTCTTTTTGTCCCTTCGAGAATTGGAATGTTCAGTTCAAGTTTTTGACGATTATTAGCTTTGAAAGGTGAACAGCGCAAACAATATTTTCTTTTCCCCAGATTCCTTTCTTTTCCGTCAATTACAAACCTTGTCGGTATTGCTGCGTTACACTTTCTACAGTCCATACTATAATGTAACATAAAAATTATAACTTCTCATTTACCGAATGGCTAAGCCACATTTGAAAAAATTGAGGGATGATGGAAAAAAACATCCTTCATCCCTTTGAAATTTTTGGAGCGGGAGACGAGATTTGAACTCGCGACTTCGACCTTGGCAAGGTCGCGCTCTACCACTGAGCTACTCCCGCTTGAACTGCAAATAAAGATTCTACTAATTGACAAAATTTTGTCAAGTTTGTGAAACAAGAATTCTTAAA
>CAYUGW010000343.1:0-3704 GCA_964444245.1 uncultured Blastocatellaceae bacterium
TCAATTTTCTCTCGAAATACCGCGCTTCGTCTTCTTCCCAACTGAAAACGGCTTTATCCTGATAAATCCGCACAAAGTTTTTATCATACGCATAAACGCCGAGAAGTTTTTCGTCCTGCTTGATTTCCTTTGTCAACTTTTCTTCGTTCGCAACGTCGGTCGCATTCGTCGCCGCATAAAAATAATAGGGCGGCAATTCCGGTAAACCGTCGATACTGCTGAAAAGAGCAACCAAAAAATCAGGTCTGACAAATATTTTTTCTTTATTGCCAAAGAAATATGTTGCGCCGAGAATTTTCGCCTCGTTCGGATAGAGCGAATAAATAATCTGCCGAGCGGCGGGTGAATCTTCGCTTTCAATGTAGCGTTCTGCCGCGAGAGCCAGAGTTTTATTCGGATTTTTCAAAAATCCGGCGACCGTTTGAAGGGCGAGCGGAGCGCGAATCAATCTGGCACAGCCGAGCAGCGCAATTTTAGTGTCGTCGCCGGCATTTGCCAGAATTCTCGAATAATCGCCTTCGTTTTCCAGAAGACACGCCGAAATCCCCAGAGCAATCGGATTTCCCTTGCTTTGCGCATCGTAAATATTATTGACTTGATTTTCGCGCAACTCCCTTCGCAGACTCAAAAGTTTGACGATTGCATTGAGATCGGATTTTCCTTCTCCCAGATAATTAAGAAGGAGCGCATTGACCGCCGCGCCTTGCCAATTCTGCATAATACTGCGGATAATTTCGGCAACTTGCGGATCGGTTTTCTCCAGTGCAGTAAGGCGAAAACTAACGGCGGAAACGAGTTCATTCGATGGTTCACCGATATTTATCAATTGATCGCCGAGCATCGCTTTAATATCGGCAGGGTTAAAGGTTTCGCTTGTTTGAGTCGAGCCGATTCTGTCATGGCGACCCGAATATATATTGCCGACAGGCGGTGGTGGTATCTCTCTGATTTCGGATAGTTCAGTAATATCCACTTCATCCGGACCTACTGCCGCTTGATTCTGTAAGTTTATAATTTTTGCCGCTTCGATTTTTTCAATATTGAATTCTCTCGCTTTTATTTCCAGAGCCTCGACCTGTTCGGCAATGGTAAAACCGCCCGAAACAAGAATTGCTTTGACGACATCGCCGCGTTTCCATATCTGAACCTCCGGCAAAACCTCGCGCAGAGCCGCCGCTGCTTGAAAATTTTTTTGTATGGCTAAAGCATTGATCGCCGAATCTCTGTATGGATAAACCTCCCGGGTTTGTGCGCCTTTCGGCATCGAATTTGATCTCATCACATTCGCGTTCGGATAATAATCCTCATCTTCATCTTCAATCTCGACCGTTGCCTTTTCATTTAAAACCGCGATCAAACCCGGAACGCTTTCGGGAATTTCGATCCGTGACAAAGCCGAAACTATCAAACTTCTTTCATTCTCGATTTGCCTTGCCCAATTCGGATTCTCGAGCCAGGGCAAAAGTGCCGAAATAATCTTCGTATCTTCACCTCTCAAAACCGGAGAGTTGATAAACCTCGGGTCATTACGTCTCAAAACGGTCAAAAGATTCCGCGCCGCCATACTTCTGACTGCCGGATTACTGCTCTTGAGCATTTCGATCATTTTATCCACATATTTATCGGGCGGCGAACTCGACAGAAGAGTCGTCAAACCCGTATAAGATTGACCGCCGACGCGCAGATCGTGCAGAGTTTCGTCTTCGAGCAGCGAAAAATACCATTCGTCGCGTCCCGCAAAATCGCCGCCCACCACAATTGCGTCCATTGCCAGATCACGATTTCCGGGTTTGGCGTTTTTATCTTCGACGGTTTTCATCAAAGCATCGCGGTAATTTCCGGCTTCGATTGAATTTCCTTCTTTTAACGCATTCAGATACAAAGCCCAGCGTGCCAGAGTTTGCGAAACGGGCTGATTCGAATCATTGACCAGACGCTCGAGAATCGGACGCGCCTTTTCAAAATCAACCTTTGCCAGAGCCAGTAATTCGTCCTGATTTGTCACATATTCGTCCGTGTCCTGCACCTGCTGCGCCATTTGCAAAAGCTCATCGCTAAAATAATCGCTGTTGTAGGTCAGCCACCGTTTCAGCCCTTCGATTCGATATTTTTCCGTATTTTCATCACTTAAAAGACGGTCATACATTCGTTTAACGACATCGGCGGATTCGGGCTTTCTTGCCAAAACATTGAGATAAGAATTTAAAAGTCCGGGAGTTTTCTCTATTTCTTCCAGAAGGCGTTCCAAAACTCTGTCGGAAGGCGTAATATTGCGCGTCATAGGATCGTTCGGAGTGTTCTGCCTGATCCAATAAGCAAGCAAATCCTCGATCGGCGCATCATCGGGCGGCGGATTGTCCTGAGAGAAAAATTCCGGCGGGTTTTCCGCATAAATATTCCTGACCAAAGGATTCGGCGGCGGCGGCGCGGGCAAATCTATCAATTGCGGCAAAATTCCGGCTGTTTGCGCCCCGCTCGGCGGCATAAAGACGAACAAAGCGAGCGTTACCAAAGTTAAAGACAAGCCGAGCGTTATTAAAAGGTTTCTGATCATTTTGAGATTTTCCTCGTTTCCAAGTTTTAATTGTTTTTAATCCGGTTTAGAGGTTTTGAATTTCTGCTTAAAAATACCTCGAAAGCAAACAAAAAAAGGGGCGGCTCAAATTATTCGAGCCGGAACAGTTTGAATCTTTACAAAAAATTCTAACAGATTTAATAACCTATCTGCGCCGAAAAAGCAATAAAATTGTGATTTTCTCGCGTTATTTTCCTACATTTTTCTTATTCGCTTTTCGGCAGAGGCAAACTCAAAAGATGACCTTCGAGGGAATAATTTCCCTGATAAATGAAATAAACCTTCGCTTCCGGTTCATCAACCCAAATATTCATACTGCTCAATGAAATTTCCGGAACAATTAAAACCGCCTTAAAGCTGAAATTTTTCGCGTTATAACGCCCGATTTCCGTCCGATTTTTCGACCTGTCATAAATCGCCGCCCAAAACTCGAAAGGCTTTCCGGTCGGCTGCAGAGGGCGAAAAGTCTGCTGAATAAGCGGACGAAATTCGCCTTTGACGAGTTCGGTTTTTCCCGTCGCGGCATCGAGCAGATAATATTCCGGCGTTTCGGGACTCGGATTATTTTCTTTTTTTCTGTAACCGTATTCGTCTTTTGCACGATAAAGCAAAACTTTATTATGTGCCGGAACAAACGAAACCGGATTAAAATTGTCGGCGGGCTGAATATCTATTTTATATTCTTTTCCCGTTTGTAAATTAACCCGAACCACATAATTCGGGATGCCCCAACTGCCGTCTGTTTTCGCGGCGACAACCCAATTTCCGCTGGTAATCGGAAAAGCGTAATTTCCTTCTCTACGCTCGATTTCCTGAGACTGATTGACTTGCCACAAACCGCCTTTGCCATATTGACCGGCGCGAATTTCGTAATTTCCGCTTCTGGCTTGCCAAACGCTTTCATTGGAGCTTAAATCTTTAATCGCGGGAAAGGTAAGTTTATCGCGCAAAAAAGGAACTTCGGCTGGTTCGGAAATTATTTCGGTGAGCTTGCCGTTTTCAAATTTCCGCCACTGAAACGCCTCGAATTCTGTCTGAGTTTTTCTGTCAAACCGACGCTTTTCCTTTTCTTTATAATCTAATTCTTCATTTTCATAATCCGTTTCATTCAATTGTTCGACGGATTGTT
>CAYUGW010000343.1:3804-5052 GCA_964444245.1 uncultured Blastocatellaceae bacterium
AAATTCACTTTCTCCGCAATCGTGATGACAATACCCGCGAACCGGCGGACGGTTATAGATATCCTTTTCAATTATTCCGCGATGAAACATTGCTAATTCTTCTTTCGTCAAGACTCTTTCCCGGAAACGCGCCTCATCCAGATTCCAACGGTAAACGGCTTTATCGGCATAAACTCTGATGAAATGTGCGCCGAAAGCAAATATGTCCTTTAAATTTTCATCTTCCAGAATTTCCCGCCGAAGCAGATTTTCCGTCTTATCGAATTCGCTCGAATGACCGGAAATGTATGAACCGTTAACGCTCGCAAAAAGTTTCTGCAGAGGTGAATCATAACCGGCAACCGAAACATTTGCCGGATTAAAAGAATCGCGTGCGCCGAGAATAAAAGCCTGTCCGGGATATTTTGCCAAAATAAGCCGTCTTGCTTCAGAGCTGTCTTCCGATTCCAAATATCGCTCTGCGGCAAGGGCAAGCAATTTGTTTTGATCGCTTAAATAATTTCCTACTTCATTGACGGGCAAGGAAGCACGAAGAAGCCGCGCACACGCCAGAGCCGACGCTTGCGTTTCCGCGTCCGAGCTGCGAAAGGCGGATAAAATCTCGTTTTCATCTTCCGACAAACAAGCCGCAATCGCGCCCGGCAAACCCGCTTTTCCGCGCATCGCATAAACTTCGGTTAAAACTCTTTCCTTTAATTCCCTGCGCCGCGCCAAAGCTCCGACAATCGTTTCGACATCGGCTTTTCCAACGGAAATCTTCCGCAGCATCTCCAGATCAACCAAACGACCTTGCCATTTCTGCATTATGCCCGACAAAACTCTTGCCGTTTCCGGCTTTTCCTTTTGCAGAATCTTTTGTCTTTCAATCGCCCGCAAAATCAATCTCTCGTCCGGTTCTTTTTGATTTGCCAGATATTTGCCGATGCTGACCGGCAGCGGTAAAACTTCGCCGTAACTGAAAGAGTATATTGCTTCAACCTCTTTATAACCTTCGGGCGTGGAAATTTTCTCGGCGTAAATTTCTATCGCCGACATCATTTCATCAATCGTAAAACCTCCGCCGGCGATCAAAGCCCGGTAAAAATGCGTGCGATCATCTTCGCGCCGGGTGTTTTCCAAACCGATTTTCAAAGCCGGAACTGCCCGCGGGTCTTTATATTTGACTAAAGAATCCGCCGCCCAATGAGCATAATTTTTGTCATTTTCAACCGCCCAGATCAAAGGCAGGACGCTTTCCGGCAGATCAAT
>CAYUGW010000344.1:0-5050 GCA_964444245.1 uncultured Blastocatellaceae bacterium
CCTCGCTCGACTAAAATTTGCCCGACTTCCGCGTTTGAACGCAAGTTCGCTCCGTTTTTTTCGGCAATCGCGGATAGGGCTGTTATCAATTCGTAAAAACCGCCTTTCGGATAAAAAACGCCCTGATTAAAATCCATATGGCTCATCAGGTTGTATAAAGCCGGAGCTTCGTAAGGCGAAGTTCCGAGAAAAACCATCGTATATTCCATTATTTGGCGCAATTTCGGCGACCGGAAAAACTTTGAAACAAAATCGTGCATTTTTGAAAACACCGATAATTTCTGCCCTTCGGTCAGCACCTGTTTATTGAAAAAGTCAAAAATCGTGTCGTAATTTTTGTACATAAAATGCTGTGTCGCCACTTCATATTGATATTCGGATTGCCGCAGATACGCCCGAAGTTTTTCGCCCGCGCCCGGTTCGATGCGGTCGAAAGTTGCCGCGTCTTGTTCGATGTTTGAAGTAATATCGATTATTTCGCCGTCGTTTCGGAAAAAAATGCGATACGACGGATCGAGTTTTTCCAAGTGGAGATAATCCGAAACTTTTTCCCCGACCAGATTAAAGAAATGTTCGAAAATATCGGGCGCAAGATACCACGACGGACCCATATCGAAACGAAATCCGTCATGTTCAAAGACATTCGCCCGCCCGCCGAAGTTTTGATTTTTTTCCAAAACCGTAACCGCATAACCTTTTTTGGCAAACAATCCGGCGGTTCCCAAACCGCCGATTCCCGCCCCGATGATGACGACTTTTTTATTCATAAATTCCTATAAACGATTTGGCTGACAACCATAATTTTTGCCGAAAATTCGTTCTGACGCGCCCCCGATAAATGTTGTAACCGCCGCGCTCGATTTCGCGCAAAATAGCTTTGTAAAGAACATAAGAGATTTTTACAGCCAATCTTCCGCGCCCTTCGAGCAGCGGAATTCCTTTCAGAGATTCGCGGTAAATCTGCCGGTTTCTTTCGATCTGAAATTTCATAAAATCAACGAATCTTTGGTCGAAAATGTGCTTTTCAATGTCTTTGTCGGTCAGATTAAACTGCGCGAGTTCGTCCAGAGGCAGATAGATTCGCCCCAAATCGTCGCAGTCTTGTTTTATATCGCGCAGAAAATTAGTCAACTGAAATGCGTAGCCGAGTTTCAAGGCATACTCGAAAGCCGCATCGGACGAATAACCGATAACTCTTGTAACCATCAGACCGATCACGCCCGCCGAGCCATACATATATTCTTCGAGTTCGGCGTAATTTCGGTAGCGAAATTTTTCTTTGTCCATAAACATTGATTTTAGAAAAGCTTCGCCGTCTTGAATCGGAATTTGATATTTTTCAAAAGTAGAAACGATTGCCTGCATAACCGGCGTTTTGCCGCAGCCGCAGCGCATCGCTTCGAGCCAATTTTCGCGCCACGAATTTAATTTGGCAATCGCTTCCGCATTATCTTTCAGATTCGGGTCATCAACGATTTCGTCCGGGATTCGGGCGAAAGCGTAAATTGCGTAAATCGCCTGACGAATATCTTTGGGGAAAAACTGCGCGGCAAAATAATAACTCGTCCCGTATTGACGAGTTATTTCCCGACATTTTTCCAACCCTTCGCGGAGCATCTTTTCTTTGTCTGCATTCGCTCGCATTTGATAATTCGGTAGTGTCTCAAAAGTAATGTTGTTTAAAACAATGAGGAGTAATTTCTTGTAATTGTTCTGCTATGAAAAATACAAAAATTACTCCAACGAACATTTCAGCTTGTCCGCAATGTTGATTATCGCACATCAAGAAACTGTTTCCGAATAATCATTTTTCGATTAATTTCACTAAATACGATTCCGCCTCGAATTGTGTCGTTTTTCTATCCTTCAAAATAAAAAGAATCGCTTCACGATAAGTGTCGGCATTAGGTTTTCCCGTAAAACAAGGCGTTTCAAGGTCGGATAGATTCAGATAGCTGACCAGACAGCTTAAAAGCATCCAGAGCAGAATCTCTTCGGGCGTTCCGATCGGATTATGTTTTCGGATAATTTCCCGGTCTTCATAAATTCCTTCGCAGATTCGTGCAAATTCCTGTTCGCTGATTTTCGTCATTACTCCTATTAAAGCATAAACGGATTTTTAATACATATTGAACTAATTTAAGACAGTTGTCCTAAATCTATATATAAAAAATGTATGTAAAAAAGACAGTTTAAATTTATTTGATTAGCATTAGTAGAATTATCAAACCCCGTTTATTTCAAGCTCTTTAGCAAGTTTTATATAAAAAATGAAATTTGGCACACCGCTTGCCAAGAGTGTTTAGCATAAGAAATATCCAAGAGGAATCAACGGAACTCTCGGAAGGTTACTTGAAAAAATAGGATATATCTTTGAGATACACTAATTTTTGGCAGAATCGGGGAAGAAATACGAGCAAGGGGTAGGATATATAGAAACTTCTTTTATCAAAATATGTCCGGAAAGAACACAGTCCGGATTTGATAGTAGAATTTGGAAGTTGATGCTAGTGTGTTTGGGGAAAAGATCGGTTTATTAGGCAAACTTTTCGGGTGTGGACACGAAAAGATAAACCGATCTTTTAGTTTGGGTAAACTGCAGATTGAATTTGTTTAAACAGTGGTGCGTGAAAACAAATTCAATCTGCAATTTAAAAGAAAATTTTGGCGGTTTTATTATCCGTCAAAATTAGTTGGATCGAAAGAACAATTAAACTTATAATCCTTTGAAATTTGAATAGCAAAACTTTTTTTTGGCAGATTTATATTATGTTTATTGATAAATTTTTCATATAAACTTTTTATTTTAGCCGCTTCGTTTTTGAGTTTTGCTTTTCAATGTTTAGCCGGAATTCTTTAATTAGAGTTCCGGCTTTTTTTTCGCCTTTAAATCATCTCTTCGTACATTTTATAATGCGACACTTGCATTCCGCATTTTTCATAAACCTTCCGGGCATTAGAGTTTTCCTGTTCGACATAAAGCCGGAAACCGCAGACATCGCCGTTTTTTCGCGCCTTTTCCTTAACAAAATCATAAAGCCGCGAATAAATTTTTCTGCCGCGCATCTCCGGCAAGATATAAACGCTCTGAATCCACCAAAACCATTTGTCGCGCCAATCGCTCCATTCGAAAGTTATCATCAAACCGCCGATGATTTTTCCCGCTTCGTCTTCGGCGACAACATAGAAACCTTTTTTCTCATCACCGAAAACCGCTTCGACTCCGCTTTGCAAAACCGCCGTCTCGAGCCGTTTCCCCTCGGTTTCCAGAGCCATCGCCTGATTAAATTCGACCAGATTAATCGCGTCCTCGCGCGTTGCAATTCGTATTTTCATCTATCTTTTCCTTGACGATTTTTGTTTTGCCTACTACTCTAAAATGTTTTGCTTCGGATGCAAAATCTAAACTTTATGAAACTTCGAATACTTTATCACGGAAACTGTTTTGACGGCGTTTCTTCCGCCGCTATTTTTACCAAATTTTACCGGGCGAAAATCAACAAAGACGCTGATATTTTCTACACGCCGACGATGCACCGCGCCGGAAATGCGTTTGATGCCGAGCAATTCGACGGCGATGAAAACGCGATTGTCGATTTCAAATATTCGCCCGACGAACGCCTGACGTGGTGGTTCGATCATCATCAATCGGCGTTTCTTTCAAAGGAAGACGAAGCGCATTTTCTCGCTGACACATCGGGCAAAAAATTCTTGGACATTACGAGCAAATCCTGTGCGGAATTTATCGCCCGCATTGCGGAAGAAAATTACGGATTCAAGGACGAATCGCTCGCCGAACTGATTCATTGGGCGCATATTATTGACGGTGCGCTCTATGATTCTCCGGCGCAATGCGTCGAACTTCGTTCGTCCGCGCTGAAATTGATGCAGGTTATCGAGGGCGAAAAAGATCCGCAATTCGTCGAAAGAATTATCCGCAGTCTGACGGAAAAATCTCTCGACGAAATTCTTGAAAGCGAGGAAATTCAAGCAAAACTCGCGCCGATCTTAGAGCAGCATTGGCAGATGGTCGAGCTTATCAAAGCAAAATCCGAGTACGCGAAAGGCGTTGTAACTTTTGATCTGACCGAAAATTTCGTTGACGGCTACAACAAATTTATCCCGTATTATTTTTATCCCGAAACGACTTATAACGTATCGCTGACGCGCAGCCGGTTTCGCACGAAAATCTCGGTCGGCTCGAATCCCTGGTCGCCGCGCCCGCGCACACATAATATCGCGGAAATCTGCGAACGCTACGGCGGCGGCGGACACGCGGTGGTCGGCGCAGTTTCGCTCCCGCCCGAAGATCTCGAAAAAGGCAAACAGTTTATGCGCGAGATTGTCGAAGAATTGCAGTTTAAGGACTGAATTTATCAGCAACAGATTATAAGAGCGGGCGCAAGCAACCCTTCCCGACCTGTAAATTATTTTAACTTTTTTTGAAAGCCTCTAAACTCTTTCAACATTAAACAGAAAAAGACAAGTTAAAAGTATTAACAAGTCGGGAAGGGTTGCTTTGCGCCCGCCAAACCTTATCTTTTTAGAAACTTTTATTTAATATTAAAACTGTCCTTGATTAAAAGTCTTAAATTTCCAGAACTCTTTCAAGCTGCTGCGAGATCAAAAATTTATCATATTGCGCGTGGCGTTTGTTCATCAATTCGATCAGATTTCTGACGACCGAGCGGTGAACTTCGGCAAATCTCGGATGAGTTTCAAATTTTTCGAGCAGTCGCCGCATCGATTCCGTGATGCCGGCGACGAAAAGATTGTTGTTGATCTGCTCGGTCATCGAAACCCTGCCGTTTTTATATTCGAAAACCGTCGAATTCGGATGCAGAAACGGGTATTCCTCAAAAACTTCGGCGCGCACTCTTTCAAAAACCCAGACGAAATTAAGCTGCGACTGCGCCAGCGATTCTTCGACCGTTTGCAGAATTTCGCCGACGAGTTCCAGAAGTTCGTGCCAATCGCGCAAATGATCTTCTTCGATTGATTGCTCGATAATTTTTTCTTCCGGTTTTAAGTCGAGAATTTCCGCTTTTTC
>CAYUGW010000345.1:0-5020 GCA_964444245.1 uncultured Blastocatellaceae bacterium
TCAAAAGTTCGATTCCGGCGACCATCGTCGTGCCGACCGCGCCGCCCAAACCGATTACTGCAATGCCTAAATTTCTGCTGTTCATAAAAACTTTGATTTTACAACAAAACGAGAAATTATCCACAGATAAACTCAGATTTTATTTTGATTTTCTATGGGGTTTTCTCTGAATATTTTGCTTAACTTACGGTCGTTTCAATATCAACCTTAATGTGCTGCCATTTTCCTTGTCGGAAACGCCAGATGCTCAAAACGCAGCGCGTAAAATGTCCGGCGAGAATTGCCAGCCAGATATGTATCGGCTGGAGTCCGATCGTTTCCCGAATTACAAAACAGATTCCGAGCGGTACGATGACCTGCGAGATGATCGAAATATAAAGCGGGCTTTTCGTGTCGCCCGTGCCTTGCAGACCGCCCGTATATGTCAGTGCGATCGAAACGAAAACTCCCGAAATGCTCAAAATCCGCAAAAGAGACACGCCGATCTCGACCGCCGCCGGCTCGTTCATACCGAAAATTGCCAGCAATTGGTGCGGGAAAAAGAAAAAGAAAAAACCGATAAAGATCGAACCGATGAGTCCGAACCGGGCGGCGATATGAACCGCTTCGTTTGCCCGTTCGGGCTGTTTTGCACCGAGATTTTGCCCGGCGACCGCCGCAGTTGCGCCCATCAAGCCGACCGAAGTCCACGAAACGAGCGAAAATAATTGCGTGTAAGAAACCGCGTAAGCCGCCTGCGCCGCCGCGCTCTGAGCGAGCGAACCGATAAACGCCAGCATTAAAACGCCGCCGATATTCATGGCAATTCCTTGAAATCCGGCGGGCAGACCGAATTTGAAAAGTTTGCGGATAACGCTCCAATCCGGCGCGTAGCCGTAATCGTTTTTGATCGAAACAACCCAACTCCCGTTCCAGAGTTTCCAAAAAGCGTAAATTGCCATCAAGCCCGAAGCCAGACACGTTCCCATCGCCGCGCCTTTCGTGCCGTATGCGGGAACGAAAGCAAAACCGCCGATAAAAATTATGCTGAAAACTACGTTCATCGCCGTCATCACGATGCCGAGAATCATCGGCGTTTTCGCATCGCCCGCCGAACGCAGCGCACCGCTCAGCATAAAATAGATCATCATTCCGGTGCTGAACAAAAACATTATGCGGAGATAGGGAAGTGCTTCCGCCTGAACCTCCGGGGCGGCATTGACGAGATTTAAAAGCATTGGCGAGGCAAAATAACCGATCGGCGCAATGACGGCAACCGCAATAAAAATCGCTGTCAGAAACGCCTGATAAACCGTGCGGTTGACTTTTTCGACTTCGCCCGCGCCGACAAAACGGGCGACCAGGATTCCCATTCCGATAAAGATCGAAGAAATAAAAACGACGACGACGAGAAAAATCTGCCAACTCACGCCGATTGCCGCGTTGCCGCGAAAGCCGACGACGTTTCCGACCGCAATATGATCAACCAAACCTTGCAAACCGCCGAAAATATTCGCCAGCATCGTCGGCGCGGCAAGTTTCCAGACCGCACTGCCGAGCGGACCTTCGATGATCGAACGATTATATTTCGGCTTGGAAGGCGTTTCCTTTTCCTGACCGGTTTCGTCGTCGAGTTCATTTTCTATTGCTTTTTCGGGGAAAGACATGGATTATTTTTGTTTTTCAGTATTGCTAAAATTATTATACCGAAAAATCAGATTTTGTTCCTTTCGATTGCATTTAAAGCGATTTTTCCCAAGCTGTTGACGAAATGATTAAATGTCGCAAAACGCTTGTCTTGTGTAAAACCTTTTTTATAACGAAAATAGATTTGCTGGGCGATTGCGGCGAGTTTGAATGTTCCGAAAACGTAATAAAAAACAATATCCGAAACTTTTTTACCCGATTTTTCCTCGTAGATTTCAACGAGTTCGCGGCGCGAAATGTTTTCCATCAAAACTCGCGGATTAAACGGCATCGAAAGCATTTCGTCGCCGTTTTCCGTCTGCATCCAATACGCGAGCGACGAACCCAAATCCATCAGAGGCTCGCCGATGGTCGTCATTTCCCAGTCTAAAACGGCGACGATCTGTGTTAAATCTTCGGGCGCGAGCATCACATTATCGAATTTATAATCATTGTGAATCAAAGCCGCACCGTCTGACGCGGGAATAGTTTCATTCAGCCATTCGATTGATTTTTCGAGTTCAAAATGTTCGTCGGTTTGCGCGTTAAAATAGCGTTTCGTCCAGCCTTCGACTTGCCGGATGGCGTAGCCTTCGGGTTTTCCTAAAGTTTCCAGACCGATTTTTTTGTAATCAAGGAGATGTAAATCAACTAAATTTTCAATAAAAGACGCGCAAACCTTGCGCTGCAATTCGGACGAATTTTCTAAAATTTCCGGCGATTTTCCGCGAATTATCAAACCGTTGCGGCGTTCCATCAGATAAAATTCCGAACCGATCACGTTTTCATCATCACAATAAATCAAAGGTTTTGGGGCAGGTTTATAAACTTTTGAAAGGCACGATAAAACATTGAATTCACGCGACATATCGTGCGCCGATTTGACCTGATTCCCGAACGGCGGACGGCGCAGAACGTATTCTTCATCGCTGAATTTTACGCAGTACGTCAAATTCGAACTTCCGCCCGGAAATTGCGAAATCTTAATCTCATCGGATTTGATATTCAATTTTTCGCGCAAAAATGCTTGCAGATTTTCAACATTTAATTCTTCGCCGTGGCGTATCGGTTTTGTATCGTTCATATAAAATATTTATTTCAGAATTATCACAGACAAATTCGGATTTTATCAAATTTCTATCTTTGTAAATTTATGGTAATCTGTGCTTTCATTTCCGAAAAATTATGAATTTCAATTATTCAACGAAAACACAAGAACTGCAAAAGCGTCTGCAATCGTTTATGGACGTGCATATTTATCCGAATGAGAAGGCTTACCACGAAGAAATAAATTCGGGCGATAGATGGTCGCCGCTTGCGCTTATTGAAGATTTGAAAGCGAAAGCAAAATCGGAAGATTTGTGGAATTTGTTTTTGCCGGAAGTTTCGGGTTTGACCAATCTCGAATACGCGCCGCTTGCCGAAGAAATGGGCAGAGTTTTCTGGTCTTCGGAAGTTTTTAATTGTTCCGCGCCCGATACGGGAAATATGGAAGTCCTCGAACGCTATGGTTCGCCTGAACAGAAGGAAACCTGGTTAAAACCGTTGCTTAACGGCGAGATTCGTTCGTGTTTTTCGATGACCGAACCGGAAGTTGCTTCATCGGATGCGACGAATATTTGCGCTTCGATTGTGCGCGACGGAGATTTTTATATATTAAACGGGCGCAAATGGTGGTCAACCGGCGCGGGCGACGCGCGCTGCAAACTCTCGATTTTTATGGGCAAAACCGACACGGACGCGCCGAAACATCTCCAGCAATCAATGATTCTTGTGCCGATGGATGCGGAAGGCGTGCGCGTTGAGAGAAATCTATTGGTTTTCGGTTTTGACGACGCGCCGAACGGACATTCGGAAATTACTTTTACCGATGTTCGCGTTCCGGTTTCTAATTTATTACTCGGCGAAGGACGCGGTTTCGAGATCGCGCAAGGCAGGCTTGGTCCCGGCAGAGTTCATCATTGTATGCGTCTGATCGGCGTTGCCGAACGCGCTCTGGAATTGATGAAACAGCGCGCGAAATCGCGAGTTGCGTTCGGAAAACCTTTAGCGGAGCAAGGCGTGATTCGCCGGTGGATCGCCGAGGCGCGAAACGACATCGAACAGGCGCGTTTGCTTGTTTTGAAAACCGCCTGGATGATGGATGAAGTCGGCAATAAAGCGGCGCGGCGCGAAATTGCGATGATCAAAGCGGTCGTTCCGCCGATGGTTCTGAAATTAGTTGACCGCGCCATTCAATTACACGGCGGCGCGGGAGTTTGTGAAGATTTTCCGCTGGCGAATTTCTGGATCGTCGCCCGAATGCTCCGCATTGCCGACGGTCCCGACGAAGTTCATCTCGAATCGATTGCCAAAATGGAACTGAAATAAGGTGATCTCAATTCGATTGGAAAAAAAATCGAACTGCGAACTATTCGTTATTAACTTTTAACTATTCGCTGCTCTCGACGGAAAATTTACTGAAAAACAGCGAATAACGAACAGCTGAAAGCGAATAGCTTGTTTTCTGTTGATGAACGTTTTCTTTCATTTTCAGATATTCATTCTTTATGTCGCCCACAGGCTGAATTATTTTGTTGGCAAAGAAGAAGAGCCGTCTGAATTTGAATTCAGACGGCTCTTCTTCTTTTGTAAATTTACAATTAACTGATCGCGCCCGGATAGGTTGTGCCGAGCTTCGATTCTTCGCCTTCTGCTAATGTATTGACTACTTCGTAATGGAAATAATCGAAACGCTCGACGACCGTCGGTTGAACGCGTTTGTCATACATTTCGCGCGAACGGTCGATCGCTTCGCGCAGACGCTCGTAAAGATCGTGTGCGTCGCGCCCTTCCTTGACCTTTTGTTCATTGTAAAGTTTGATCTCCGAAACGAGCAGACGGGCAAAACGGCGGGCATCATTATGCAGGCGGCGTTCTTCTTCGCTGACTTCAATCGGCAAATCAACATTTCTTTCGCTGAAACGTGTGCGGATCGGTGTTGTTCCCATCGGCGCGGCAAATACCGGCGGTTGTTCGATGGTGGTGCTTTCCTCTTCTTTAACTTCGGTAACTTCATCCGGTTCGGAATCGCTCAGTGAAACTTCTTCAACCTCTTCGGCTTCTCCGACCTCTTCAATTTCTTCGACTGCTTCGACTACCGGCTCGGAATATTCGTAATCGGTAGTTTCGACCGCTTCGACCGTTTCTTCAAATTGAACGGGCGAAGAATTGAAATCCTGATTCGTTTCAAATTCCGGGTATTGATGCGCAGGCGTTGTTGAAAAATCATCAGTCGCATCGGTTGGTTCGACTGCTTCAACTTCCGAATCATAACGGCTCGAATCGGTTTCCGTCGCGTAGCTCGGCGAAACTT
>CAYUGW010000346.1:0-5013 GCA_964444245.1 uncultured Blastocatellaceae bacterium
CGTGCGCTTTTTCGATGGAGACTTTTTGATGCCAGCAGTGCATTCCCGAGATCGGGTCGGGATGGACGGGGAAGGTGATGTTTTGGTGAACGCCGCCGTCCGACCAGAAGATTCGGGCGGTGTCCGGGTCGTCGGATTTTGACGGGCGGATGCCGTCAACGACGCGCATTTTCCATTTGCCTTTTTCTTCTTCCGTGATCGAAACCTGATTCATCGCCCAGCGGTTGTTTGCCGCGTCCTGCGATCTGCGCCATCTGCCGAGATGATGCGAACAGGCGACAACGCCGGGTTTCATGCCTTCCGTCACCCATGCGCGATTTACAAAATAACCGATGTCCGTATTTATTCTGACCAGATCGCCGGTTTTAATATCCCAGCGGCGCGCGTCTTCGACCGACATCCAGAGCGGATTGCGGTTCGAGATTTCGGCGAGCCATTTGGCATTTCCCGAACGAGAGTGAATCAGCGTCGGCAGGCGGAATGTCGGGACGAGCGTGATCTCGTTTTTCGATGTGTCGAAGGTTTCGGGGTGAACGTGGCTTTTGATATAAACGGGCGTTTTGTATTCTTCCCAGCCCCAATCTTTCAGGGTTTCCGAATAAAATTCCTGTTTGCGCGAAGGCGAAGGAAAACCCGTACGCGCAATGCCGTCAACGATTACGCCGATAATTTTACCGTTTTTGCGGACTTCGCCCGATGCTTCGTCAATTTCCGCGCCTTTTAATTCCGCTTCGGAAAGCGGCGTGTGATGTTTGTTGTAGGAAGTCTGCTCAACCTCGTATGCGCCGTATTTCCGCATATATTCGAGCGGAGTCAGATTTTCAAGCGCGGCTTTTTCGGGCAAACCTGCCGTGTTTTCAAAAATATATTGATAATATTCGTCAATCGTGATTTTCTCGCCCGGACGATACGGCGAGATGAAATGCTGGCGAATTCCCAAAGAGCCGTCCGGGTCAATGCGCCACGACAGTTCAAACCAGAATTCGTCTTCTTCCCAGACTTCGCCGGGATTTGTTTGGTAGGTGAATTCGACTTCATTGCCCATTTTCCGCGCCGCTTCGCGTAAGATCGGCTGACGAAAACCGATCCACAAACCGGAATGAGTTTCGTAGGAAACCAGATCGTGGCGTTCGGATGCGTGTCCCATCGGCAGTACGTAATCGGCAAAATACGCGGTTTCGTTCCACGTCGGCGTGAGCGCGATGTGCATTCCGATCTTCGATTCATCCGAGAGAGCCTCGATCCAGCTGAAACCGTCGGGCAGAGTCCAGACCGGATTGAAAACTCTCGTAAAATAAACCGAAAGTTTTCCCCGATTTTCCTTCAAAAAATGCGGCAGCAGAAAACACATTTCATAATGCGCGAGCGGATATTCGTTCGGAAAATGAAGCTCGTTCCAGAATTTCTGCGCGGGCGGTGTCGAAAAACCTTTAGGTTTGAATTTGTTCCACGCCGACGGGGAAGTTCCTCCGACGGTGCCGACGCTGCCCGTTAAAACATTCAAAAAATGCAGACACCGCGCGACCGCCCAGCCGCCAAGATTTCCGCTCCCTGCGCTGCGCCAGTTATGCGCCGCAAAACGCGTTCCGGCAGCACCGATCTTGCGGGCGATCTCGACGATCATTTCCGCTTTTGCACCCGATTCTTTTTCGGCGAATTCGGGCGTGTATTCGGCGTAGAGTTTTTTCAGTTCTTCAATGAAATCTTCGAATCTCAGGTCAGTAGCGTCGGCGTTACCCGATGCGTTTTGGTCAGCGTCGGACGCATCGGCTAACGCCGACGCTGCTGACTTTAACTCCCGCAAACTTTCGCGCCAGTTTACCCAATCTTTCAGAAATTTTTCGTTGTAAAGATTTTCGTCCAGAAGAATTTTCGCCATTGCCAGCAGCACGGCAGCTTCCGAACCGGGCTGAGTCGGCATCCAGTAATCCGCCATCGAAGCCGTGTTTGAAAGGCGCGGATCCATCACCGCGAGCTTTGCGCCGTTCATCATTCCTTCAATAATTCTTTGCGCGTGCGGGTTAAAATAATGCCCCGATTCGAGATGCGCCGAAATCAAAAGAATAAACTGAGCATTAGCGTGATCGGGCGAAGGTCGGTCGTAATTCTGCCAGATCGCATAACCGAAACGCGCTCCCGACGAACAAATATTCGTGTGCGAGTTATGCCCGTCAACACCCCACGACTGCAAAATTCTGTCCATAAAGCCTTCGTGTCCCGGTCGCCCGACGTGATAGACGACCTCGTTGCGCCGCTCGTCGAGCAAAGCTTCGCGGATTTTTCCGGCAATATCGTCAAGAACTTCATCCCACGAAACTCTTTCCCATTCACCCGCACCGCGTTTTCCCGTGCGTTTGAGCGGATACAAAATGCGGTCAACATCCGTGATCTGATTGATCGTCGCCGGACCTTTCGCGCAATTTCTTCCCCGACTGCCCGGATGATACGGATTGCCTTCAAACTTGCGCACCTGCATCGTGTCTTTTTCGATATAACTCAGCAAACCGCAGCCCGATTCGCAGTTAAAACACGTCGTCGGCACGATCATATAATTCTTTTTCTCGCGCCTCTGCCCGCTCGTCGCCTCGTATTCCGTCCAATCATCCCATTTCTCCGGCGGCGGATAATTCGACAGTTCGCCCGGCTCGTTCATTCGCGGCAGTTCAAATTGATCTTCCAGCGGATGCAGATTTTCGATCAAGCCGAGCTTTTCGGCGATGCTCTCGATAAATGACGGTTTGTGTTTCATATTGCTAGTGTGAATTTATTTTTGTTTATCAATCTTGGTAGTGATTGTCTCAATTACAGCAGCAACATAATTATTTAAGGCTTGATCACGAGAAAGATTTTGTTCTTCATTACTTAATATTTTTGCTAATTCTTCTAATTTTTCATTGGGTAGTAGGTCCAAAAGTCCAAAAGTCATACTTATCCTAAAATCTTGATTATCTTTAGCGAAGTTAAAAAGAATTTTATTGTCCATGTTGTTTATAGGAATGAGTTTCCACGTGTCTTTAATCAATTCGGAATATTCTAACGGCGTGCGATCTCCATTGGAATCAACTGTAACAATAATAAACTCAATATTATAATTCTTTTTAAATTCTGTAAGTTTAATTTCTAAATTCTTTCTCGTATCTTCTTCAAGAATCAAAGCAAAGTCATTTACATAACCGACTCGATTCGGTAACTCTTTCATTACTACGGGTGGAGTTGGATGATTAAGTTGACAAGCCAAACCTAAAGTAATCCCAACAAAAATAATAATAAATTTTATTAAAAGTTTGTTTATATCCATATATCTTTTATTTACCTCCAAAGAATCTGTCGAAGTGCTTTAACCCTGATATGTTGCGTGAATCCCAATCTTGATTTCTCTTCTACCAAAGACGCTCTGACATACGACATTTTCAAAAATAAATGAAATTCGTTATGCGGCGCGGGCTGAAAACCGAATTTTTCGTAAAATTTTTTCGCCGGTTCATCTTTGGCGTGAACTAAAAATGTCCGCAAACCGGCAATTTCCGAAGCTCGTACGGCTCGGAGCAATGCATCGCGCAACAGCAATTTGCCCAAACCTTTGCCTTTTTCGCCTTTGTCAATCGCCGGGCGCGCCAGCAAAATTACCGGAATCGGATATTTGCCTAAACCTGCCGAAATTTCGGGCGCGGTTTCTTGGGTAGAAACCGAACCGAAAACCAGAGTGTAAAAGCCGATGATTCGATTATCTTCGGAAGTTACAATATATGTCCGAATATGTCCGAGCCGCATCTTTTTTTTGATTTTGCAGAGCGTATTTCTTCAAATAATCATTCAAAGGTTCGACTCCGCAATCGAAAGAAGTGCGGTCATGCCGTTTGTCTAAAGGTTTTGTTTCCATTAAACGTCTTCCGAAAAAAGCCGGCGAAGCGCGGGAATTGATTTCGGCGGTTCGTCCAGAGCGGCTAAAAACTGTTCGTATTTTTCGCCGCTGACGAGAAAATCGGCGTTGTCCAATTCCAAGGCTTCGGCGGCGGCGACAGCTTTTTCCAGAACAAATTCGCTGATGGTTTTATTGCTTCGCAAAGCGGCGCGGGCAATCAAATCCTTTTCTTTTGCGGTTGCCCGAATGCTAAAACGATTTTCACGATTTTCTTTGGTTGAAATCATAATTCTAATTTCCTCTGATACTGTGGGCGCACGTTGTTCGCCCAAATTATCAAACCTAATCGAAAATTTGTCAATTTGTTTAACTTAAAGAAAGCAGGTAAGCATAAATAATAAGGTATTCCGAAAAGTTTGGAGTCCTGTCTTTAGGCGGCTTTTTCCGCCGCGCTTCGAAGCGCGGAAGCCCGGCTTTTGCAGGGACTCCAAACTTTTTTCAAACGCCTTAAAATTTAATTTACACTCTCTAGGTTTGCTCACAGTACTTTTTTATAGAAAAAAGCTATTCTACTACATTTATGAGGGTAAGCGGAATTTATCGGGTTCGATTTCGGAAAAGGGAGAAAACGCGCGGGTTTAAAAAATTAAAAAATATCCGCCAAAACATCCCGGCGCGTTTCGAGTTGGGTTTTCAGGCGCGAGCAGACTACTTCGCAGAGTTCGAAGATCGTCTCGTCGGCGACGCGGTAATTGGCGGTTAAGCCTTCCTTGCGGCGCGAGACGATTCCGGCATCGAGCAGTGCGCCGAGGTGTTTCGAGATATTTGCCTGCCCCGCGCCGGTTGCCGCGACGAGCTGGCTGACGTTCATTTCATCTTTGCCGAGCGTGTGCAGAATCTTGAGCCGCGTCGGTTCTGCCAGAAGCCGAAACCGATTGGCAATCAATTCCAATGCTTCATCATTTAATTCTTTCATTTTTTCACTCATCCTTTTTTCAATTTAACCGGCTTGTTTTTGACCTTATAGCTATATTACCGTATAGTGATATAAGTTGCAAGACATAATTATAAGGCAAAGTATAAAAAATAAAAAAACGCTATTGACAAACTATATAACTATATGGCAATATACTTGTGATGGTTCGGATATA
>CAYUGW010000347.1:0-5006 GCA_964444245.1 uncultured Blastocatellaceae bacterium
AAAACCGATCCGCAGCAATTAGGCAAACTTTTTCAATCCGAGCATCCGCAGACGATTGCCGTCGTACTGGCGCATCTCGATGCTTCGACCGCCGCCGATGTTTTGAAGCAATTGCCCGAAAATGTGCGCGGCGACATCATTTTGCGGCTGGCAAATCTGCAAACCGTTTCGCAGGACGTTATCAAAAGAATCTCCCACGTTCTTAATCAAAAACTGGTCAGCGTCAAAGGAATGAGCCGCACGACGGTCGGCGGAATTCGTTCGGTTGCCGAAATTTGCAACCGTCTCGACCGCGAATCTATGAGTTTGATGCTCGAACAGATCGAAGACAACAATCCTGATCTTTCGCTCGAAATCCGCAATTTGATGGTTACATTCGAAGACATTCTCCTGATTGACGACATCGGAATCCGCGAGATTATGCAGAGAGTTGACAAAAAAGTTCTCGCTCTCGCACTCAAAGGCACGGTCGAAGAATTGCAGGATCGCTTTTTTACGAATATGTCGAGCCGCGCCGTTGAAATGATGAAGGAGGAGATGGACTTTATGGGACAGGTCAAACTCAAAGACGTGAACGGCGCACAGCGCGAAATTGTCGAAATCCTGCGCGAACTTGATGAGCAGGGAGTTGTCAGTCTGAGCGGCAGCGGAGGTGGTGAAGATGAGTACGTTAGCTAAAGTCGTTAAAAAACACGCCGCCGAAGGATTTACATCGTTTTCGATTCCCGAAATCGGCGAAGTTCACAATTCTTTTGAAACCAGGTCCGGATTTTCATTTCCCGAACTCGATAATTTAGAGCCGATTGAAGAAAGAAGCGAAATTATTGAGGAAATAACGATTCCGGCGATGAATGAAGTGGATATTTTGAACGAAGCCCGCGAAGAAGCCGCACGAATTATCGCTCAGGCGGAGAAAGACAAGGAAATGATCGAACAGGCGGCGAAGGAAAAAGGATTGCAGTTTGCACAGGGAAAAATCGATGCGGAAGTCGCCGCGCAGGTCGATCAAATGCGCGAGGAACTTTCCCGGACAATCGCTCAGATCGCCGGATTAAATGCCGAAATTACCGCCGGAGCGGAAGTGCAGCTGGTCGAATTAGCTCTCGAAATTGCCAAAAAAATTGTTCAAAGAGAAGTTTCGATTGACCGCGAAATCGCTCTGACATTGGTAAAAGTTTCTTTGAAAAGATTGAATAATCGCGCCACGGCGCAGGTTCATCTTAATCCGGACGATTTCGCTTTTGTCGATGCGCACCGCGAAAAACTCGATTTTCACGGCTCGCTGGAAATTATCGAAGACCGTTCGATTTCCGTCGGCGGCTGCCTTATCCGAACCGAAACCGGCGATATCGATGCCAGAATCGAATCGCAATTTGACGAAATTTCACACGGACTTCTGGGAGTTTGAAAAGTTTAAAAGTGAAAAGGTGAAAAAGTGAAAAAGTTTAAAAACTTTCGCCTTTAACTTCTAAAATTTTATTGAAACCTTTGAAATCAAAAACGAAAAAAACATTTTCACATTTAAACTTTTTCCCTTTTAACCTTTAACAATATGCTTTCAGCTTATCGCCAAAAATTAGAGAAAATTGACACGCTTCGGTCGGTCGGGCGCGTAACGCGTGCGGTCGGGTTGATTATCGAATCGAACGGTCCGGCGGTTTCGGTCGGCGATTTATGTTATCTGGATTCTCAACAAGGCGGACGAAATACGATGCTCGAAGTCGTCGGTTTTCGCGACAATAATGTTCTGTTGATGCCGCTCGGACAAATGCCGCCCGTCAAAGTCGGCGAAACGGTCGTTGCCGCCGGTGTCAAAAGTGAGATCGGTGTCGGCGAAAATCTTTTGGGCAGAACAATTGACGCGCTCGGGCGACCGCTCGACGGTTTCGGCGAAATTAAAACCGAAACGGCGTATCCGCTGAATCGAAAGGCAACGAATCCGCTTTCGCGCGCCAATATCGATGCACCGCTCGAAACCGGCGTGCGCGTTATTGACGGTCTTTTAACCATCGGCGCGGGGCAGAGAATCGGGATTTTCGGCGGTTCGGGCGTTGGCAAATCAACACTTTTAGGAATGATGGCAAAGCGTTCGGCGGCTGATATAAACGTCATCGCGCTGATCGGCGAGCGCGGGCGCGAAGTTCGCGAATTTATCGAAAACGAACTCGGCGAAGAAGGAATGGCGCGTTCGGTCATCGTCGTTTCGACTTCGGATGATTCGGCGCTTGTTCGAATCCGCGCGGCACTTGCCGCAACCGCGATTGCCGAATATTTCAAAGATTGCGGCGCAAATGTGCTGCTTATTATGGATTCGGTGACGCGTTTTTGTATGGCGCAGAGAGAAATCGGACTCGCGGCGGGCGAGCCGCCTTCGTCAAAAGGCTACACGCCTTCGGTTTTCGCGCTGCTTCCCAGATTACTTGAACGCGCCGGAAAATTTGAGGGCGGCGGTTCGATCACGGGTTTTTACACAGTTCTGGTCGAAGGCGATGATATGAACGAACCGATTGCCGATGCCGTTCGCTCGATTCTCGACGGTCACATCGTTTTATCACGCGCGTTGGCGGCGCAAAATCATTATCCGTGCATAGACGTTCTGCACAGCGCATCGCGCCTGTTCGGAACGGTTGCCGATGATGAACACCGCCTGCACGCCGGACAAATCCGCGAGCTTCTTGCGGCGTATCAAAAAGCCGAAGATTTAATCAATATCGGCGCATATCAGCTCGGCAGTAACAAAGTTATTGATCTGGCAATCGCCAGACACGAAGAAATTCTGGCATTTCTCAAACAATCCGGCGAAGAAGAAGCTTCATTTAATGAATCGATTGAAAAATTAATTGCGATCAAAACCACATAATTCATAAAGGTAAAAGTAAAAAGGTAAAAGGCAAAAGTAATGAAAAAATTCAAATTCACATTGCAAACCGTTCACAATGTCCGCGAAATGCGGCAGGAAAACGAGCAACAAGTTTTGTCTCAATTGCAAAACGAAGCCGACAAAGCCGCCGAACGGATCAGACAAATTCAGCAGATGCGAAATGAAGCCATTGAAAATTACTCGCTTCGCCTGCAAGCCGGATCCGCGATCAATGTATTTGAATTGGAAATGAACTCAAATCATATCTCCACACTCGACCGCCTGATCCGTGAGGCAAAGGAAGTGTTTGAGCAGAAAAAACAAGCTTGCACCAAACAGCGCGATACGCTTGCAACGGCAGCCCGCGCCGTAAAAATTACCAATCGGTTGCGCGAAACACAAGTCTTGCGCCACAAATCGGAAGCCGACCGGCAGGAACAAACCGCGATTGATGAACTCGTTTCAGCCAATTTCGCCAGACAAATGACACAATGATTAAAATGATTTCCTTTAACAACTTCGATAATTTTGACGGTAAAACAAATGCTTCGAGCGACGCTGAACGGGACGCGACGGCGCAGAATTTTACAGCGATTATTAGCAGCTTTTCGCCGATCTCGCCGAAACCGGAAAATATTTTGTCGAACCCTGAAATAAGTGTGAAACAAGATTCCAGCGGCACAAAAACGGCTGAATCTATTCAAATTTCGAACGAAACCGACTCAAAATCCGAAATGAAAATTGAATTACCCTTCGAGAAATCAAATCAAGATATTTTTATCCAAAAATCCGACATTGAAGCGATCAAAAATTTTATGTTTCCGCCGCAGAATTTTAAGTCTGAAAAAATGACCAACGGCGATCAAACGGAAGCGGGAACTTTAATCGAAACAAGTTCGCAAAGAGAGGAAACAAACATTCATAAAAATAAAATGCTGCCGGAACAAATGGCTCATTTATATCAGAATGAAAATCCGCCGGTTAAACAAAACGGCGAAATAATCAATGGAAAAATTCAGGTAAATCATTTGAATCAACCGGATACGAATAAAGAAATGGTTGCCGACGCGCCGGAAAGATTACCGATTCTGCAAAATAAGGGTGAAAAAATCGCGCCGCCGGCGAAAGGGGAAACATTCGTAGAATATCCGCCGGAAGGCAGAATTTTAACGCAGTTTGACAATACTGATTCCAAACAGCCTTCGATGTGGAGCCGCGATCAAAGCATACCGCGTGAGATTCCGAACGAGATTCAGAATGTCCAGATTCCAAATTTCGCCAACCGGGAAAGACGGGAATCCGATGTCAGATTTGTTACTAAACAGGACAACATTCTCGATCTTCCGGAAAATAATTTTCCGCCGATGAACGCCGACATTAAAGAAACCCCGATTCTTACAATCGAAAACGGAAAGACGGAAACGGTAGAAATACTTTCCGTTGAATCAAAATTTACCAAACCGTTTAACAATAATTTTTTAGTCGAAAATAAACCGGTTTCGGGCGAAAAAGTTTTAGCGGAAGAAAATAAAACTCCGGTACAGGCAAAAATCGAAATTTCAGAAACGGTTTCGGATTTAAAAAATTCTTCCAAAAACTTAAGTTCGTCTGAGAAAGTCTTGTCCGGTTTGAATCCGCTCAATGTAGTAAGTTATGAAAATACTCAAGTTAAACCCGCCGCCGGACAAAACGATATTTTAGAATTTCCCAAACTTCAAACATCCGATTCAGAGGAAATTGTTGAAATAAAAACGGATAATTTCGAACTGTTCGATCTAACGCAAAACGAAACTTCCGACATAAATCTTTTTACTATTAAAAAGGATTTTGCCGCCAATGAATTTGAAATCAAAAATCTCGGTGAAAAAGCGAAGGCTGAATTAAATCAACAGGTTAAAACAGACATTCCGCAAACCGTCGAATCGAAAATAAATGCCGATTCGGTGCAGTTTAAGAACTTAAAGTATTTTTTCAATTATGAAACAAACCGCGTTGATGAAGTAAAACCTTCGGATTTACCCGCCGATTCAAACGTTTTTAGTGAAGCTGAAACGGGGAATTTGAAAAAGGATTTTAGTGGTGAAACACTGCCGGCAAACAATTTAACCAAACTTTACGGCAAAGTTTCGGAAATCGTCCGCGAAGA
>CAYUGW010000348.1:0-5005 GCA_964444245.1 uncultured Blastocatellaceae bacterium
GGGAGAAAGGGAAACGGGGAGAATGTTGAAAATTCTTCCGTCTCCCCATCTCCCCATCTCCCCATCTCCCCATCTGATTTAGACATCTTCTGCCCGACCGACGTTCTCGTTACGGGACGCGATATTCTTTTCCTCTGGGTTTCGCGGATGATGATGCTGACGAAGAAATTCGTTGATAAAAAAGCTTTTGAAGACGTGATTATCACCGGAACGGTTTTGGCTAAAGACGGCAAACCAATGTCTAAAGGCAGAGGGAATGGCGTTGATCCGCTTGAAATGTTCGATAAATTCGGCGTTGACGCGACCAGAATTTATCTCGCTTCGATTGCAACGGGCGCGGATATTCGCTGGAACGACACGTTGATCGAAACCTACCGCAATTTCGCCAATAAAATCTGGAACGCGACGCGCTTTTGCCTGATGAATTCCGAAGGTGCACAGGTTGATTACACTTTTATTAATCCGAAAGCGGAAGTGCGCGAAATCAAAAGACTGATCGGCGATGAACTGATTGATGACTTTGATGAAGAAGACGAGGAATTTCTCGATAAAGTCGAACCGGAATTTGCCAAAGACAATCCGAAGGAAAATCTTTCGATTGCCGATAAATGGATCATTTCGCGGCTCAATAAAACGGCGCGGGACGTAAATCGTGCGCTCGATAAATATTTTTATCACGAAGCCGTCCGCTTGCTTTATCAATTTTTCTGGAACGATTTCTGCGATTGGTATATCGAACTGGTCAAAGACGAAATCACGTCTGAGACCATTAACACGACACGCGATGCCGCTCGTTCGCGCATCTTGACAATTTTAGAACAAGCCTTGCGTCTGCTTCACCCGTTTATGCCTTACTTGACGGAAGAACTCTGGCAAAAACTGCCGGGAACAAATTCAGGTTTGCATAATCCGGCGTATAAATCAGCCGAACAGACGATTATGCTTGCCGATTTTCCGCTCGGCGATGCGAGTTTGATTGACGAAAAATCGGAAACGGAAATGCAGACGATTATTGAATTGATCTCGAAAGTTCGCAACATCCGCGCCGAAATGCGTATAAAAACGAGCGAAAAACTGGGCATTCATATCGCCGGAGATTCCGCGACAAACAAGATTTTTGCCGAAAACGAAGCGCAGATATTAAAACTTGCGAGAGCGAAAGAACTGCATCTGAGCGAATCTTTAAGCGTTCCGAAAGCATCCGCCAAAGGCGTTTTAACCAATGGAACGGAAATCGCCGTTCCGCTCGAAGGCTTGATTGATTTCGAAAAAGAACGCGAAAGATTGGAAGCGCAGATCAATAATCTAAATAGCGAAAACGAAAAACTCGGCAAACAGCTTTCCAACGAAAATTTCGTCGCACGCGCTCCGGCTGAAAAGGTCGAATCTCTTCGCGAAAGAGTTGCCGAAATCGAAACGCAATTGAGTGCGTTAAATCAAAATCTGGAGGCTTTGAAATAAAAAGACTTAAATTAATTATGGAGAATTTATGAAAAAAATTGTAAAAATATTTTGTTTATCAGGTTTTATTCTTTTAGCTCTTTCCAATGGATTGGCACAGGAAAGAAAAATCACTGAAGAAGAAATGACACATCTTCTGAATAAGGCTACAGAATCTCTTAGAACACAACCTTATCGTCGAAAAACGACCTCAGAAAGTTTTGAAAATGAAAGGGGTTTAAAACCTTATTGGTATATTACTTCTACATTATATGAAAAGAATAATGATGGATATCGTAGTGTTTATAATTCAAAGAATAAAGATGGGGGCAGTAAAACTACGGAAATGATTGAAGTTAATAATCGGTCATTTACTCGCGATAATAATGAGGCTTGGAAAGAGGTTACACAAGATAAACTGGCTCGTAGAATAGGAACCATAACAAAATTAGCTGACAGTGCAGAAGAAAAAATAATTGAATATAGATATGTAAGAAAAGATAAAATTAACAAAATGGAATATGATCTGTATGAGAAAAAAACAATAAGAAAGTTTAGAGTTAACAACAATAACTACAGTTCTATTTATTTGGAAAAATTCTGGTTTAATGAAAAAGGACAGTTTTTTAAATTGGAAACCATAACAGAAAACAATAAAAAAGTAACTTTTCGTTCCATCTCCGAGTATGAATACGATCCGAACATAAAAATCGAAATCCCGATAATTGACGAAAAAGAAAAACCGTAAAATTTTGGCTGAATCAATTATTAAGTGCTATATTACTGAATTATGAATGCGATAGCTGAACAGATAAAACCTGAAACTCTGGCTTTGATCGAGAAACGGGCGAAAACTTTCGGGATGTCGGTTGATGAATATCTTAAAAGCATTTTGCCGAGTGGTGAAAATGATTTATCGCTGAAACCGGAAGGAAACGATGCGGATTTTGAAACGGATATGGATGAATTCGCCGGAGAAACGGGTAAATCATATCAAGGAAATTATTCGCGCGAAGATATTTACTTTGACCACAAAAATGTAAAAAAAATATGAAGAAAAATAATTTTTATCTAACAGACTTTGCAAAAACAGGTGTTTTTGCATTTTTTGTTTTGTTTTTTCTCTTTACAAATATTTCCGCACAGAAACAAACATTTACAGAAGACGAATTAAAAAATCTTCGGTCAAATGCCGATGAAAAATTGAAAACTGTCAGCCACCGGCGAATTACGGTCAGATATAATTCAGGCGGCAGAGGTTTTTCCAGTATGAGCGTTTTTGAGTTTATTCCGCCGAATCGCAGTCATACGATTACTCAAAGAAAAACCGGAAAAGGCATTGTCATGGAAGAATGGATTTCAATCGGTGAAAAAGCCTATTACCGAAAAGCCAATGAAGAATGGCAAGTAGCTAAGGAAGAAACCGTTTCCGGGCGAGGCACGGGATTCGGAAGCGGAGCAAAACCGATTAAAACTATCGAATATAATCTTATACGCGGACAAACTATTAAAAATCAGAAAGCCGATCTATATGAAACTGTAACTACCGAAACATATAATCTGGAAAATAACAGTTACTCGAATACCTTTATAAAAAGGTTTTGGTTCGATGAAAAAGGTCTGTTGTTAAAAACCGAGGAACAAAACAAGCATAAAAGCACGATACAAACTTACAATATAACTGTAGATTACGAATATAATCCGAAGAATCTGAAAATCGAAGCACCGATCAAATCAGAGGAATTAAAATAAAATGAAAAAACAAATAATTTTAGCAATCGCGGTCACATTAGCTTTAACATCAGCAGCGTTTTCCCAGATAAAGCAGATTACATCGAGCGAATTCAATCAGGCGAGTTCAGCGGCTTATAAATTGATGTATGAAACTTCGCGGCGTGTAAATCTGAAAACCGAAACCTTTGAAAACGGTGCGGTAATTTCTTCCGTTACTAAAACCGAAGAAAGACTTCTTCCCGACAAAACGCGTTATCTGACGGTTGAAAACAAAGACGGAAAAGAAACGAGTCTGGAATTGATCTATATCGGCACGATCGAATACCGGCGCGAAAACGGCGGTGAGTGGACAAAGAAAGACCTTCGTGGGTCGGGAATGGGTTCGGGAACCGGGGGCGGTTCTACTTCTGTCGTGCAGTTTACGGAAGAATCCGATTTTGCCGAAGGCGTTCCGGCGCGGAAATTAAAGGAAATGCGAATCACGCAATCTTCCGAAGGTTTGATGTTCGATGAATTTATCGCTTGGTACGATCAGCGCGGATTTCTTCTGCGTTCGGAAAGAACAAAGGGAAATCTCGAACCGAAAAACGTGAAAACCCGTTCGGTCGCAACTTACGAATATGATCCGGGTGATCTGAAAATCGAAGCTCCGATCCAATAAAATAATATGAATCTTTTTGAAACGAGCGAAATTTTCGCATCAATCGGCGAATTTCTGGCGGAAGACATCGGGCGCGGCGATATTACGACACAATCGACCGTGCCGAAGGACGTGCGCGGGCAGGGAAGTTTTCTGGCGAAAGAAGACCTTGTAATTTGCGGTCTGGCGATTGCCGAAACCGTTTTTCTGCATCTCGATGAAGACAATCCCGAAATCGAAACGCACGTTCAGGACGGCGACGAAGTAACTTCGGGAACGGTTTTCGCTAACTTAAAAGGTTATGCCGATGTTCTTCTGACCGGCGAGAGAGTCGCGCTCAATCTTTTGCAGAGAATGTCGGGCGTGGCGACCGAAACGCGCAAATATGTCAAAGCGGTCGAAGGCACGGCGGCGCAGATCGTTGACACGCGCAAGACCACGCCGGGACTTCGTATGCTCGAAAAATACGCGGTAACCGTCGGCGGCGGGAAAAATCACCGCTTCGGTCTGGACGACGGAGTTTTAATTAAAGACAATCACATCACGCTCGCCGGCGGAATCACCGAAGCAGTTACGGCGGCGAAAAAACGGGTCGGGCATCTCCATAAAATCGAGGTCGAAATCTCGAATTGGGCGCAATTAAGGGAAGCCATCGAAGCCGGTTCGGACATCGTGATGCTCGATAATCAAACGCCCGAAGAAGCCGAAAAACTCGTCGAAATGGCGCGAAATCTGAATCCGAACGTGATGATCGAAGCTTCCGGCGGAATGAATCTCGACACCGTGCGCGGCTTTGCCGAAGCCGGAGTTGATCTGATCTCGGTCGGTCGCCTGACGCATTCGGCAAAAGCGGTTGATATTAGTTTCAAAATCAAGACTATATAAAGTTTAAAAGTGAAAAAGTGAAAAGGTGAAAAAGTTTGGGTAATGAAAAAAATCATAATTATTGCGGTAATTTTGTTTGTCGTGTTTATTGTCGCGTTGCTTTTCATCGGACGCACGTTTTTTCCCGATAATGTCGCCGAAACCGCGCCCGACGGCGGCGCGAAGGGTTTGAAAACGCGCGTTTATAAAACCGATTTGGCAACCACCGCGAAAGTTGCCGCAGAAACGATTCCGACGCTTTCGAGTTGGGGGAGCAACTGGAAATTAACCGAAAACAAAATCGAAAACGATGCGGCAACTGTCAAA
>CAYUGW010000349.1:0-4975 GCA_964444245.1 uncultured Blastocatellaceae bacterium
TCCTTCGGCGCGTCTGTCAATGTAACTCTCGGTTTGCCCGTCATCAGAACATCGGTTGATCACGGAACGGCTTACGATATTGCGGGGAAAAATCTGGCGGAGGCTTCGAGTATGAAGGCGGCGATAAGTTTAGCCGCAGAACTTGTTTCCGGCAGAGAAAATTAAAAAAATCTTTGCTACAATGAACTGTGGCAATTTGGAGTAAAAAGAAATTTAATGAGTGAAGATACAACCGACGAAAACAAACAGCTGATTTTGGTGGCTGATGATGATCCGGCAATTCTTCGTCTTGTCAAAACAATTGTCGAAAAAGAAGGCTATATTGTTGAATCCGCGCGGGACGGAAAAGAAGCCTACAAACTTTTGCAATCAGGGAAACCCTTTGCGGCGGCGGTTTTTGATGTCGTGATGCCGTATATTCAAGGCACGGAATTAGTGCGTTATATGCAATCGGAAAAGCGTCTGATGAATATTCCGGTAATTATGATGACGGCGGAACAAAATCCGCGGCTGTCTTCAGACAGTTTTTCTGCCGGCGCGGTCGCTTTTTTGCCGAAACCTTTTACAACCACACAACTGCAGGCAATGCTTCGGATGTGTGTTCATAAAGGATAAGGGAAATCGATAGTGAAAAGGTGAAAAGTTTAAAAGTGAAAAAGTGAAAAGGTGAAAAAGTTTTTGTTGTTTTCGGGTTTTAGTTTTAGCAAAAACAAAGAAAACCTTTAATATGAGCAAATTTGTCGGAAAATTAATATAAACTTTTCCACTTTTCCACTTTTTCACTTTTAAACTTTTTAAGACCTGAAATTGTGCGGTTAAAGATTATTTAAAAAAGAGCGATTTTTTCTTGACGTATCGCTGAGTGAATGATAATTTTCAACAAAATTAAACTTCTACGATTAAGTTTTGGTAGTAAATACTAAGGAGCAAAACTCTCGTGTCAAAACACAAACTACTATTGGCGGATGATTCGGTAACGATCCAAAAAGTCGTCAATCTGACCTTTGCCGATGAAGGCATTGAGGTAATTACCGTCGGCGACGGTAATTCGGCGATGGAAAAATTTGTCGAAGCCACACCGGATTTGGTGATGGTTGATGTCAATATGCCCGGCGTTGACGGTTATCGGATTTGCGAAATGATCAAGCAAGACGAAGAAACCAGGCACGTTCCGGTGATTCTTCTGGTCGGTTCGTTCGAGCCGTTCGATGAAGATGAAGCCCGCCGCGTCGGGGCGAACGATTATTTGACGAAACCCTTTCAATCAATTCGTCAACTGGTTAATAAAGTAACCGTTCTGCTGAACAAATCCAACGGCAACGAGGTTATTGTTCCGCCGCTCGACCGTATTCAGCCGGTCCAAGAAACGCCTGTTTATCAAACTATCGAGCCGGTTGAGCCGGTCGAAACGCCCGTTGTTTCGGCTGAGACGGAAGAAATGTTCGAACCGCCCCTCGGCGATGCCGGAATGGACGACGAAATGATTCAGGCAAATCAGATCGGAAGTCTGCCCGTAGATGACGTACAAAAACTCGAATCAGGCAATGAATTCGAGTTTGGTTCGCTTCAAAATCAATTAAGAAATCCGTCTTACGAACCTTCAAATCAGCAAAATTTTGAACGCGAAGAAGATTTCGGAAAAACACAACCTTATACCGCCGAAGAATTTAAGGAACTGGCATCAATTCCGGCAGAAACCGACAAAACCGGGCAAACTTCACAAAGTTACAATATCAACGAGCGAATGTCAGCCGAAGAACGGGCGATTGCTTTAGAAAAACAGATGGTTTCGGATTTTGAGACCGAAGCAGAAGAAACCACTTCGGATTTTCAGCCACAGGAAAATATCATCCGGGAATTTTCGAGCGAACAAATATCGTCTCCGCAACCATTCGGAGAGGAAGAAATCTTTACGCCTGAAGAAATTCCGGCAGAAAATCAGATTCCGGTTGAAGAATTTCCACAGGAAACGGGTGTTGGCGCCGAAGAATTGCCGCCGAGCGTTGGTGATTATCCGGCAGACGAAGCGGCAGATTATTACGATACTTCCAGTCAAAGCGATCCTGTTTTAGAAGAACTTTACGATGCGCCCGAAGACATTGAAACGGCGGATTCTATCGGCAGTGAATTTTATTCCCGACCCGAAACTGCTGATGATCAAAATATTTATGATCAGACTACACCGGTAAAATCCTTTGAAATTATAAATCCCGAAGAAGATTCGGTAAATTACTTGCCGACACAAGAATTTCAAACCGAAACAACATTTGAAGATGAACAGACAATTCAGCCGGCAGATGCTTACTCGGAGCCGGAAATTGTCGAAGCAGAAGCCTCGCCGTATAATTTTGAAGAACCGGAAACGGTCAGCGAGCAGCCGACATATTTTGAAGAAGACCGGGAAATTTCCGATCAGCAGCAAACAAATGTCGAAAACGAAGAGTTTATTCAGGAAGACAGGCAATTTGCCGCTGATTCTTCTCAAACTTTTCCGATTGAACGCCCCGTTGTCAGTAACGAAGATTTTGAGGTTAAGGAAACGGCTGATTTACAAGAAACCTCCGAAGCCGCAGAATCTTTTGATGAATCTGAAACGGATACCGAAACGGATTATCCGAAATCCATAACATTTACAGAGCCGGAATCCTATTTCAGTCAGCAAAATGAACCGGTTGAAACGGAATCTTCTTCGCTCCAAGCCGAACAAATTACGGAAGAAGAAGATTTAGCGACACCGACAATTGAAATTCCGACGGCGTTTCCGACCATTGAGGAAGAAATCCAAATACCGGAAGAAATTACCGAAGAGGAAGAACAAACTCCGGCAGAAGATTTTTCGGGAGCGGAAGAAACAAATTCTTTTGAAGAAACCGCTTTTGTAGAAGAACAAATTCCGGCGAAGGAAGTTATTTCGATTGAAGAACAAACTCCGATAGAAGAACAAACTCCGGCGGAAGAGCCGGTTTTAGAAGATTTAAACTTAATCGAAGAACCCGTTGCAGAACAAGAAGTTCCGCCGATTAATCAAGAAGAAGAGCCGCCTTTAGAAGTCGAACCGAAAAAAGAACAAACAGCAGCGGAGCCGCCGCAGTTCAATTCCTTAGTTTCAAACAAGGAAAAAAGCGAAGCGGTCGAAAGCGTAATCGTATCGGAATTTGCGCGGCACAGCATCAGCCTTTCGTCCGAAGCAGTCGAAACGATCGCGTCGAGAATCGCCGATAAAATTTCCGAAAAAATCGTACAGCAGCTGGCAGATGATGTTGTCGGCAACCTCGCCGATCTGATCGTGGAAAGAATGGAGCGAAAAAAGCTGGAGTAAGTTTTATTAAATTGTAAGAATTACGCGGTTAGTTTTCGCTTTTAGATGAAAACTAGCCGTTTTTTTTGAGTTTCAAGTTTCAAGTTCCAAGATAAAATTTGGAACTTGGAACTTGAAACTTGAAACTTGGAACTTAACAAATTATGGAATTAGCAACACAATACAATCCGAAAGAAGCCGAAAAAAATCATTACGAACGATGGGAAACGAGCGGGTTTTTCGCGCCGGAAATCAATGAAAACGCGGACGCGCCGAAATATTCAATCGTCATTCCGCCGCCGAATGTGACGGGCAGTCTGCATATGGGACACGCGCTCCAGCATACTCTGATGGACGTGCTTATTCGCCGCAAACGGATGCAGGGTTTTAAAACCTTATGGCTGCCGGGAACGGATCACGCCGGAATTTCGGTTCAAAGAAAAGTCGCCGAACAGCTTCGCACCGAAGAAAATAAAACGCCGCTCGATGTCGGGCGCGAAGAATTTATCCGCCGCGCGTGGGCGTGGAAGGAAGAATACGGCAACACGATCACCGAGCAAATGCGGCGCGAAGGCGCGTCGGTTGATTGGTCGCGCCATCGTTTTACGATGGACGAAAGTTTGTCAAAAGCCGTCCGCGAAGTTTTCTGCACACTTTTTGAAGAAGGCTGGATTTATCGAGGTCTTCGCATCGTCAATTGGTGTCCGAAGGACAAAACCGTTTTGTCGGATTTAGAAGTTAAAGAAGAAACGCGCAAAGACGGAAAACTTACCTTTTTGCAATATCCGGTCAAAAATTCCGACCGAAAAATCACGGTAGCGACGACGCGCCCCGAAACGATGCTCGGCGATACAGCCGTTGCGGTCAACGGAAAAGACGAGCGTTACAAGGATTTGATCGGTCAAATGGTCGCGCTTCCGCTGACAAACCGCGAAATCCCGATAATTGCCGATGAATATGTTGATTCCGAATTCGGTACGGGCGCGGTAAAAATCACTCCGGCGCACGATCCGAACGATTATCAGGTCGGAACGCGCCATAATTTGCCGCAGCTTCTCGTAATGAATGACGACGCGACGATGAACGCCGAAGCCGGCGAAGAATTTGAAGGTTTAGACAGATTCGAAGCGCGAAAAAAGGTTGTTGCGCGCTTTGAAGAACTCGGTTTATTGGAAAAAATCGAAGATTACGAAATTTCTCTGCCCGTCTGCGAACGCTGTAAAACGATTGTCGAGCCGATTTTGTCGGAACAATGGTTCGTTAAAATGGACGAACTGCGCGATCTTGCGTTGGATTTAATCAAAACGGAAGGAGTTCCGCATTTTCATCCGCAGATTCCGAATGAAAAAGTTTATACGACGTGGCTCGAAAACCTGAAAGATTGGACGATCTCGCGCCAACTCTGGTGGGGACATCAGATTCCGGCTTGGTACGACGAACAGGGAAATATTTTCGTGGCGCGAACCGAGGCGGAAGCGATTAAACAAGCCGGAACGGAAAATCTGAAACAAGACAGCGATGTTCTCGATACATGGTTTTCTTCAGGACTTTGGGCGTTTTCGACATTCGGCTGGACAGGTGAGAAAGAAGGGGAGAAGGGGAGAAAGGGAGAAAGGGAGAAAGGGAGAAAGGGAAACGGGGAGAATGTTGAAAATTCTTCCGTCTCCCCATCTCCCC
>CAYUGW010000350.1:0-4969 GCA_964444245.1 uncultured Blastocatellaceae bacterium
TCGGTTTAATTCCCGATTTTGAGGAAAAGGATAAAAAAAATGCCTGAACTCCCGGAAGTCGAACTCGTCGCCAGATCGCTGGATAAACTTGTTTCAAAACGAAAAATACTGGTCGCCGAACTTCTGCGCGAGCGGCTCGCGCCGGAAAATCCGCCGACGGAATTTTCCGAAAAATTACAGAATTCCGTGATAAATTCGGTTTCGCGGCGCGGCAAACATATTTTGTTCGATTTAAATAATGACAGAACTCTGCTCGTTCATCTGAGGATGAGCGGACGTTTTATGCTTTTGCCGGTTGATGCGGAATTGCCGAAATTTACCCACGCGATTTTTTATTTACGGGACGAAACGCGCCTGATTTTCTCCGATCAGAGACATTTCGGTTTTATGAAGATCGTTGAAACCTCTCGATTAAATGAAGCAAAAGAGATCAAAAAACTCGCACCAGAACCTTTTTCCGAAGAATTTTCTCAGAAATATTTCCGCGCCGTTTTGAAAACTTCGACCAGAAGCCTCAAGGAATTTCTGCTCGATCAGACGAAAGTTACCGGACTTGGCAATATTTACGCGGCGGAAGCACTGTTTCTGGCAAAACTTCATCCGCAAACTCCGGCAAAAGAAGTTTCCGCCGTTAAAGCCAATCTTCTGCATAAATTCATCAGGGAAGTTTTAGCGGAATCAATCAAACACGGATCGACCTTAAACGTCAATCCCGAAAATATAGACGGCAGTTATTACGGCGGCGGTTTTGAAAATCACTGGCGCGTCTATGACCGCGAAAACGAACCGTGCGTCAATTGCGGCAGAAAAATCGAACGCTTAAAACAAGCGGGGCGTTCGAGTTATTTTTGTCCGAAATGTCAGAGAGCAAAATAAAAACTTTCTTAAAACCCGAAATCTCCCAAGTTTCGATAAAAATTCATTTGACTTTATTTTCGATAAACGCAATTATTCTTTTAATTAAAAGGAGAAAACTATATGAAATTTCGCTTATCGGTTTTGCTGTTCGTTTTAACAATTTTTATGATTTTCCCGACCGATTCATTTGCCTGTGCGTGTTGCTCCGAAGCCGGTCAATATAATATTTGGACAAAAAAACCCAACGACTACACTTTGGAAGTTTTGCAGGATATAAAATTTGCTCAAGATCCGCTACTTTATCTGACCGAAGGTGATGATATAAAAGGTTTGGAAAGTTTAATTTCAACACCCGAAAATGTCGAGTATTGGAAGTTTAATCTGACCGATTCATTTTCTGCTAAAACCTGGAAGCTGGATTTTAAGGATTACAAAGGCAAAACCGGAACGCTCGTTTTGCCGCTACCCAAGCAAATGGTTGATTTTCAAGTAGATATTCACGACGGTAAAAAAAGCGGAGGCGGCGGACCGCTGCTTTATAAAGAATGGCGTTTTAAGGGAAACGTGCAGACGGGAAACGGTATTTTCCAAGCCGGAATCGTCAAACCGACGACTTATTTTCTGGTTTTGCAGGGACGCGGAAACAGCTGCGACAACGCGGAAGATTTCACGAATTGGCGGCTCGAAATTAACGGCAAAAAAGCCGATTACAAATTTTTCGGAAAATTGGCTTCAGGCACAACAATGTCCGAAGAAAAATAATCTTGAAATTACCGGGAGCGTAGGTTGGTATCCCGGGAGCGCAGGTTGCCAACCTGCATGAGTGCGATAGCACGAATAAGCGTTTGCCTTCGATAAACTTTTTTCGATGCAGACGCTTTTTCGCGCCCGACGCGCTCATGCAGACTGGCAGTCTGCGCTCCCGGCTTGCTCCCGGCTCTTTTTTTCTATTTGACGGGCTTTCCTTCAACATCGAGAATTACAATCTCGCCGAGATTGAGTTCGCGAATTCCGGCTTCGATTTTCGATAAATCACCTACAAGCAAAAGCGTCGTTCCGGCAGGAGCGGAGTATTTGGCGGCGGTTGCATTGACCGTGCCGAGTCCGAGTTTTGCCAGTTCATCCGTTTCACGCTGCAGATCCGTCATCGGCAAGCCTTCCTGCCAGAGCGCGAGGATTTGTCCGGCAATGCGTCCGTAAGATTCGAATTGCTGGGCGTATCCGCGAATTTTGCCGAGCCGCGCCGTTGATAATTCCTGTTCGGAAATCGGTTTTGCGCCGGCGATGTTTTTCAGTTCCTGCATAAATTCGATGACGGATTCTTTGGTTTTATCCGTCTGAACTCCGCCGGAAGCGATCCACACGCCGCCTTTTGAAAATTGCTGCGGAAAGGCAAAAACGCCGTAGGAATAACCTTTATCTTCGCGTAAGTTAAGATTCAGACGAGTTCCGAAACCGCCGCCGTAAACCGCGTTGGCAAGCGTCAAGCTGTAATAATCGTCCGATTTTCTCTGCGGTGCGGGCAAAATGTGATTAACGACCGTTTGCGCCGCGTCTTGCCGGTTAATCAAATAAACCTTGCCTGCGCCCATCGGTTTCGCCGCCGGAATATTGACCGCCGGAGCCGAGCCGCCCGACCAAGTGCCGAAATGCTGACGCGCCAGTTGTGTCGCCTCGGCAAGCGTTACGTCGCCGACAAAAACGAGCGCGGAACTTGCCGGTTTCCAGTATGTTTGGTGGAAACCGACCAGGTCTTCCCGCGTAATTGCCTGAATCGTCGAAGGCAGCCCGCCCGTCGGTCTGCCGTACGGATGATCTGCGCCGAAGGCGAGCATATATGCCGCGCGATTGGCAATCGCGTTCGGATTATTTGCCGCTTGCGACAGATTATCCAGAGTTTGTTTCTTTTCGCGGTCGAATTCATCAGCCGGAAATGTTGGATTTATGGCGACATCAGCCATAACTTCGAGCGATGCGCCGACGTTGCGTTTTAAAACTTCGAGATTCAGTCCCGAAGATTCCTTGCTTGCACCGCCGGTGATATTTGTTCCGAGATTTCCGAGAGTTTCGTCAATTTGCAGAGCGTTTCGCGTTTTCGTGCCGCGACGCATCATTCGATTGGTGATTGCCGCTGTTCCGGCTTTGTTATTCGGATCGCCGACGCTTCCGGCTCTCGTCGCTAATGAAACCGCTACTTTCGGCAGTTCCGGGCGTTCGACGACGAAAATTTCCATTCCGTTTTCGAGTTTCGCGGTTTTAACTTCCGGGGCTTGGAACGGTTTGTCGCCTCCGAGCGGCGGCTTTATCGAGCGGTCAAGCGCAATCTGCGAGGGCGGTCCCGCTTTGGTCGGACTAAAGCGTACAAGCAGGCGATTTTTCGTATTCAAATAAGTATTTACCGCCGATTTTAAGCTGTCAATCGAAACATTTCGATGTCTTTCAAGATCGTCAACAAATTTTCCGGGATCGCCTAAATAGATATTGTATTGATTTAACAGATCGGATTTTCCGCCGAAACCGCCGATTCTTTCCAAACCGGCGATGAAATTAAATTCCCATTTCGTTTTCGCCCGGTTTAATTCTTCGGCGGTCGGACCTTCTTTGGCAAGACGCGCGATTTCTTCGCCGATAATTCTTTCGATTTCCTTAACATCAACGCCCGGACGCGCCGTTGCCCACATCAAAAACGAACCGGAAAGCGGCTGACCGTTGCCGAAGGCGACGACATTTGAAGCGAGCTGCCGGTCGTAAATCAAAGCCTTATTAAGCCGCGCCGAAAGTCCGTCGGTCAAGATCGTCGCGGTCAGAGTCATTTCGGCATCGCCCGCGTCGAAATATGCCGGAGCAGTCCAGGCAAAATAAGTGCGCGATTGCGGAACGCGGTCGCTGACTTCGATAACTCTTTCGCCGTCGAGCTTCGGAATTGATTTGACCGGACGCGCCAGAGTCGCACCCGACGGAATCGTGCCGAAATATTTTTCGATCCATTGTTTGGTTTGCGCCACATCGAAATCGCCCGAAATAACGAGCGAAAGATTATTCGGCGTGTAATATTCGCGGAAAAAATCTATCACGTCCTGTTCGGTTGCGGCGGTCAGATCTTCGTGCGAACCGATGACATCGGTCGAATACGGATGACCTTTCGGGTAAAGATTTTCCGTCACGAGTTTGAACCAGCGTCCGTACGGCTGATTTTCCAGCCCTTGACGGCGTTCGTTGCGAACGACTTCGCGCTGATTATCGAGATTTTCCTTCGTTAAAGCCTCCGGCAGAGTCGCCAGCCGGTCGGCTTCGACCCAGAGAAGATTTTCCAGATTGCCCGACGGAACGGTCGCAAAATAATTCGTGCGATCCTGATTCGTCGTGCCGTTCACGCCGCCTTCCAGAAGATTTGCGCCGGCGGCTTCGACATATTGCAGATAATCACCCTTCGCATTTTTCGAACCTTGAAACATCATATGTTCAAAAAGATGCGCGAAACCGCTTCTGCCCGGTCGCTCGTTTGCCGAACCGACGTGAAACCATTGATTGACGTGAACAATCGGCAGTTTGCGGTCAACGTGCAAGATTACGTCCATTCCGTTGGACAGAGTATATTTTTCAAATTCGATTTTCGGAACTGAATTTTGCGAAGCGTTTTGCGCCTCAGCCGTCAGAGTTAAAACGGGTGAGAGCATCAAAACGAGTACAAAATTCAAACAAAATAATTGCTTGATAAATCCTTTCATAATTTCTCCTGATTCTTTTTTATTGTTTGATTTTTTTGATTTCGGTTAAAAAACGCGCTTTATGATATTTGTTAAAAATTCTCTAAAAAGTAAAACACGATATTAAAGCTGAATTTATAAAAAAGTCGGGCGCGATTATCTTATCCGAAATCAAATACAATCCTGATACTCGGATTTTATCCGAAAAGTTTCAATAAATTAAAGCTTGAAAGGATATATCGGAAAAAATCTTGAATTTCAAATTTTTTTGATAATTCAGCCGTTTGTAGTAAATTATTAGTGAAAATTTCAAATTCAGATTTATTCGGTAAAAAAAATTATGTGGACGTGTCAAAATTGCGAAAATCAAAGCGAGGAAAACTTTAAATTTTGTTGGAGCTGCG
>CAYUGW010000351.1:0-4958 GCA_964444245.1 uncultured Blastocatellaceae bacterium
CTTACCTGTCGTTTAATCCTTTTCCGAGAAAAATTCGCGGCAGACATTTTTCGATTCTCGATTCGCGGATTTTGGATTGTTTCGGCTGAGAAAAATGGAGAATATAACCTTTTTGTCTGCCGGGCGTTAGGGCGTTAAAAGCGTTTTTGAATGCCTCATTCGCGTTCAATTTGTTTTGCAGTTCTGCAGGAATTTTATATTCCGAAACGTCCTTATATTCGACTTTCAAACCCGCTTTTTCTATTTCGACCGCTTCCCGGATATATGCTTTCAACATTAATTCTTTTTCAAGAATTTGCCGAACATCTGTAAATTTTACAATTCGTCCGGCTTGAGAATTTTCGCCCTGCCGGTTCAAAATTCCGCCTGCGTCTTTTAATAAAACGCCTTTGAAAAACGAAATCATACAATACGCTTTGAACGCGCCGATGATAACGACATTATTTCCCTCAAAGGTATAGCAGGGAACGCCCCATTTCAATTCTTCCGTCAAACCGCAATCGAGAACGATTTCGCGCAGCAGTTTCAATTCTTCCGTCCAGTTATGAACTTTGCATTCGGGCGTATTCGCCAGCGGACAACGCCCGCAGCCCGCCGCAAAATATATATCAACCTTCGGATTCATTTTATTCATTTTAAGTTGAGCCGACTTCGATTGCTTCTTACTTTCTTAAAATCTTCTCCATCGCTTTACCTTTTGCCAATTCATCAATCAACTTATCCAAATAACGAATCTTTTGCATCAGTTTGTCTTCGATTTCTTCCACCCGATAACCGCAAATCACGCCTGTAATTTTAGAAACATTCGGATTGATGTTTGGTGCTTGGGCGAAAAACGTTTCAAAATCGGTTTTATCGTCAATGATTTGCTGCAATGCCGGTTCATTATATCCGGTCAGCCAAAATATAATTTCATCTACTTCCGCTTTCGTGCGACCTTTCTTTTCCGCTTTTTGGATATAATGCGGATAAACACTCGCAAAAGACATCTTGTAAACTCTTTCGTTATTTTTCATTATTTTGCGCTCCGGCTATTACATTTGTTCGGACAATTTCTGTTACCGATTCTCTGACGATCCTCGTAAGTTCTTCTTTGGCGGCTTCTATTTCAGCCATATTACTGAAATACATCAAACGCCTGTCTTTATAATTTCCTTCGAGCAGCCCGGATTTTATCTTCACGATGGACGGATGATGAAAAACAAGCATAACTTTGTCGGTTTTTCTTCTCGGTCCGAATGTTACGATGTCTTGAATATAATAATAGCTTAACGCATTCCATTTGATTCTTTCCTTGATGTTGGAATCAGCAGTTTTGATTATCTTTCTGATTTCTCTGATTTCCGCTGTTAACGGGTCGTCCAAAGCCTCCATAAATTGAGCAACCTGTTCCGCTTCGCTCAATTTCGCAGTCGTTTTTTTTGACATAATTTTGAATCTTTCAAATTTACTTTTCTTTAGATTTTCAATTTTGTATCACAGATGGGATGTTGTTGCAAATCATAAAACAAAAAGGACGAAGCCGAAACCTCGTCCCCGCACAGACATTCAGTTAAGAGATTTTTCTAATCAACACACTCGCGTCTGCCTTCCTAAAACTGTCGCAGTAAATATATTTGCCTTACTGCTTATTTTATCCAACCGACCTTTTTCCGCCATTCGTCAGCCTGTTTATTTCTCTCTCGTCTATCCGCCGGAGGCTTTTGATTTTCCCGAAAAATTTGTTTTCTGATGATCTCGGTTTGTTCCTGCAAGGAATTCAAGCCGACGGATTTTCTCCGAAAATTTACTTTTTCAAGATCGTCAAACGGTTTCGGATTCATCTCTCCATTTTCGTCCCAATCGAACTGCGTCCCGTAAAGCTGCTCTCTATCTTCAAAAACCGCGATTCTGTCGGTTAGATAAGCCAGATGTTTTGCCTCAGCCTGATTTCCGGCAACCGCTTTTTCCAAAAGAACCGCGCATTTCTTCATAAATTCGGGCTTGCTGATCGAATGCTGAATCACCAGCCAAGCCGCTTCGCTCGCCTCTGCGCCGACTTTTTCAATCGTCGGATAACCGATCTTTTCGATGATTTCATTCAAGATTTCCGCATTTTTAATATGCAGCGATTCCATTTCCAGATTGTAGCCGTCAGACAATTGTCCGTTTCGGATAAGCTGATCGCGCAGCTCCAGATCGGCTTTTTGCAGTTCGATAATTTTCCCGGCAATTTCGTTTTTTTCCATACGGTATGTTGAATTCGTGCAGGAAAGTATTGAAAGCATCGAGAATATCATCAAAAATTTCATTGAAACAGCTTCCATACATTTTTTTTCCTTCAAACGATTTAAATCTTAATTCATAAAAAGTTCGGCGATCTTTTCGGCATCCGATTCCGCAAAACGGGCAAATGTAAGATTACAAAACAACGCCACCGAAATTTTCGATTCCGGATAAACAAGCAGGAATGTGCGTCCGCCCGCCGACGCGCCGCCGTGATGATAGATTTTTCGTCCTTTACCGTCTTTGCCGATTCGCCAAGCCAAGCCGACTCCGGTTTCTTTGCCGTCTTTCAATTTTTGCGACGTGAACACCGAATTGCGGGTTTCCGGTTTCAAAAAGCCGTCATTCAGCATTTGCGAGCCGAAACTCGCCAAATCTTCGGCATTTGAAACGAAACCGCCCGCCGCCCAGCGGTCGCTGGTGTCGGCATAAACTTCGTTATTCCAGGTTTTATCGGCATTTTTGCTGTAAAATCGGCTGCGGCTTTCGATAATTTTTTTGTTGTCGTCGGGAAAAGTGTTCGTCATTTTCAAAGGAGCGAATACTTGTTCCTGCATCAAACTCAGAAAATCTTTTTTCGCCGCGCCTTCAATCGCCGCGCTGAGCAGCACGAATCCCCACGAACTGTAAAGCATTTTTGTTTCGGGTTGATGAAGCAAAGCGTCGTCCTGAAAGATTTTCAGAGCATCTGCGACCGATTCATAACGCCGCGAGCTTATGGCTTCGTCGGGTTTGTAATGACGAATTCCGGCAAGATGTCCGAGCAATTGTCGCGGAGTAATTTCAAATTCTTTTTTCGGAAACGACGAAATATACTTCTGAACCGGCGCGTCCGGATCGAGCAAACCTTGTTCGTAAAGTTTTGCAGCGGCGGCGGCAGTCAAAAGTTTGGAAAGACTTCCGATCCGAAAACGGGTTTGCGGCGTAACCGGAAGACGAGTTTCGAGATCGGCATAACCGAAGCCTTCCGACCAAACAAATTGTCCGTCTTTCATTACCGCCACCGAAAAGCCGGGAATGGCTTCTTTGGTCATCAAATCCTTTATCAAAACTCGTCCCGTCTCAACCGATTTCTTATATTTTTTCGGTGTTTTGACGGTCGCGGATTGAGATTGTCCTTGTGGAAAAGCTGGCAAAATAAACGCCAACAGAATCGTTAGCAGCAGAAAATTTTTCATAAAATAGTTCGTATTTTCCAAAAAAATTGTGTGATAAAATCGTTTCTAACTCATTTTAACGGCATAGTTTATTGAGAAGTTCAATTTTTTTATAACCGTTGGACAACTCCCATTTTTGAGTAAGTTTATCTCTCGACTCCAAATCAGCGTTCTTTAGCTCAATAATTTCTTTCGCAATTTTTGAATAGTCCATCCGGGTGTTTGAAACTGTGCAAGCCATTAGCAGAAAAACTAAAAATGTCGTCAAAAGTTTCATCGAAAAATTATAAAAAAGACGAAGCCGAAACTTCGTCCAATCTAAACTGCATTCCAATCTGCTTTATTCTTCTGCTACATATAATCTTTCCTGCCAAACTTTAAAAGTTAGCTCTTCATTACTTTGTTGATGTTTATGGCTTCCAACCAACGAACTCGCAGAAACAGTTAGTCTTTTAATTTCTGAATTATTGCTTTCGGGAGCTTTATCTATTTGAAAACTTGTGAGAGATCTAACACCGGTTACAACTCTATTAGTTTGTTCTAGCGTTTCCTGTAGTAAGTAAAAATCAGGTTCGGCTACAAATGTATGAGGGTAACAATAAGCATTTTTTGTGAAACTATTGTATCCTCCTGCACCAATTCCGACGATACCGAAAAGTTCTTTTCTTTCCTTTTTTAAGACCAAATTTCGGCTCCGTGGGATTGATAATGAATGTCCCATTTTCGCTCCAGTATTTTTTTCAGTGCTATTAATTACAACGAGAAAATCTTTTTTCGGATCATAATCAAGTTTGACTACTATATCTGAATTCGCAAGAAGTTCATATTTATTCTCGCTATCATTAATTGAAAATTCTACAGCCGAATTTCCGCCTAAACCACTTCTTATTTTTATGGCAACTTCGGTTTCCGTTATATTATCTACCCATACTGAAAGTTGCTCATTGTTCGTGCGTCTTACACAATCAGCATACGCTTCTGCCGCAGTTTTAGACAAAATATGATGTCTGTAATGGTTTTCGCTATCTGTGTAACCGACAACTGAGAGTAGGCTTGTTAGTTTGTTTCTTTTTTCTCTAAACTCCTCATAACTACCTTCAAAGTAGCCATATCCTATGTATTCTGCGGCGGCATCCTGTTTCGCAGATTCGTAATTTTCTTCATTTATAAATTTCAAGAAAGAAAAATAATCAGTTAAACGACTTGACCCTTCTAATTTGTCAAATTGGATTAAGTTGCTGCAATTGTTCATCTAGTTCTCCATTTCATGTCAAAAATTTTTATTTCTGTTTTCCCTAAAAAGCCAGGAACTTTTTTCAGTTTTTTCCTCTAAATTGATATGACTAAATCTATGAAAATATTACACATTTTTTTTCAATGATGATCTTTCGCCCCATCAGGCAAATTACCGTGATAAATCTCGCTTCCGGTAGCGACGAATTCCTTCGCCTTTTCCGCCATTCAGACTGCAAACCACACACAGCCCGAAAAGATTCCCCGTTATGTAAAACATTCGAGGAATATATTATTTATCTG